>QMPV01000005.1 GCA_003648765.1 Candidatus Aminicenantota bacterium | reverse complement strand
TGAGAATATCTGAAGAGGCTTCTTTTTCTTAAACACCGATTAGCTTTGGGGGAAGATACTTTTAGATTAATTGTTGGCTTGGACGTAGAGCTTTTGTCCAGGATAAATTTTCGATCGCTGGGATAAGCCATTCAGCTTCAGCAATATTTCGAGATTCATCCCGAACTTCTGAGCGATTTTATAAGGAGTATCTCCTTTTTTTACAATATAAATTTGAGCTCCTTCTGGCAGACCCTGCTGAATAACTAGTTTTTGGCCGACTTTTAGAATGTTACTGGTGAGGTTATTCATTTGTTTTATCCGGGCGACAGAGGTGTTAAAAGCATTAGCTATTCGATAGAGACTATCGCCTCGTTGAACAATGTAAATGAGTTTTTCGCCTTCTTTTATTAGTCTCATTGAAGCTGGTTTGCGACTAATGTATCTTCCTCGGGAAGGGATTTTAAGTCTTTGACCTGGTCGGATCAAATGGACGCTTCTTAGTCGGTTTAAGCGGGCAATTGCTGCTACCGTAGTTCGGTAGCGGCTGGCGATGGTGGAAAGAGTTTCACCCCGACGAACATAATGGATGACATAGGTGGCTTCAGGTGGAATCCACCGGGAAATATTATCCAAGACGGCTAAAACCTTCTGACCGAAACCAGGCGGTACCCGTAAAGAATATGGGCGATCAGGGGTTGATTTGTGTCGTAGTTCTGGATTGAGCTCTTCTAGAGTTTTGCTGGGGACCCCGATATTTTTAGCTAAGGTAGCCAGTTTAACTGGTTTGTTGATTTCGATGACCTCGAACTTGAGGGGTGGGTCAGGCTGAGGCAAGTTAAACCCATATTTTTCGGGATTGTTGATAATTAGTAGAGTGGCGATAAATCGCGGAACAAAACGAGCTGTTTCCCGGGGGAGCATAATATAGAGGTCCCAGAAGTTGTCCAGGTAATTTATTCGCTGAGCCTGAATTACTTTCTGGACGCGGAATTCTCCACAGTTGTAAGCCGCCAGAGCTGTGGTCCAGTCGCCGAAAAAGGAATGTAATTCTTTGAGATATTGAATAGCGGCGCGAGTGGATTTAATAAAATCCATTCTTTCATCTACCCAGCGGTCTCTTTTTAGGCCAAAGCGGTAACCTGTGGAGGAAATAAATTGCCACAATCCTAAAGCTCGAGCCCGGGAATAGGCATTGACTTTAAAACCGCTTTCGATAAGAGGTAGCCAGGATAATTGTTCTGGCAAGCCTTCTCGTCGGAGTTCTTCCAAAATAAGCTGGCGGTAACGGCCCGAACGGCGATAGGCAGCTTCAAAGTAAGCCCGTTCCTTGGTCTGAAAATTTTTTATTTCAGCCAAGACGTATTTATTTTCTTCTAAAGGAATACTACGGTGGTTATCAATGACCGCACTGACGCGGGAAGCATAAATTTCTTGGATCCGACGAGCGATAAGAAGACGGAGATCGTTTTTGTCTTGGATCAGAGGGGAATCAGAGGGAAGGTCAGCCTGCAGCAAGAGACTATAAGCTTCATCTAGGGCGAGAAGAGCCGTATCCAGGTCGCCTTTGTCCCAGGCGGTTTGGGCATCTTGGTAAGCCTGCCAAGCCAACTCCAAACATGTGGCTGGGTCTTTAGTCTCATCTGGTAAACTAGCCGGACCAGTTTCCTCTTGATCCCGTTTTTCTTCCTGGATTTGACCAGATTTATTTTTAGGGGAAGAGGTTGTTCCGCCTGAGGGGCTGGTTTCTTTTTTTGGTAACGAAGTGGTGGTAGTTTTGGTCTTGGATTTTTTTTGAGAGGCAGCTTCTTTCTGTGCTGAAATAGTTGAAGACGCTGCCTCTTTGTCTGGCTGGAGAACTGGCTGGGGAGATGAGGAGCAACTTAAGCTAGAGAAGATGAAGATAAAATACGTCAGAGCTAGGAAGAAAGTAGTTATTATAAATTTCTTATTTTTCACTGGTTATAAGGTTGTATATATACCATCACTGGGGGATTAAGTCAATTTTAGAAATTGGCCAGAGATCTGGTTGTCGCCATTGGAATGGCTAGCGATGAAGACTTGTAGCCACCTTTTGGTGCCAGGCCCAGGCAGTCTGGATTATTGTTTCTAGATCGGAATAGTGAAGTTCCCAACCTAATTTTTGCCTGGCTCGTTCCCGGGAAGCTAGAAGAATGGGAACATCGCCTGGCCTTCGAGGGTGACGTTGGTAATTTAATTTTAAACCAGTGATTTTTTCGGCCTCTCGGATGACTTCCAGAACAGAATAACCTTTGGTGGTCCCTAAATTAATAAAATCTGTTTGAATTTCTCCAGCTAGAAGCTTTTTTACAGCCAAGACATGAGCCGTGGCCAGGTCTGTGACGTGGATGTAATCCCTGATGGCTGTACCGTCAGGTGTGGGGAAATCAGTGCCAAAAAGGTAAAATTCTTTTTTCTGGCCGAGGAGAGTGAGGAGAATATTAGGGATAAGATGGGTTTCGGGTTCATGCATTTCACCCAGTTTTCCTTCGGGATCAGCTCCCGCGGCGTTGAAATAGCGGAGAGAAATAAATTTTAGGCCATAAGCTCGGGCGTAGTCTTTAAGAATTATTTCGACAAAGAGTTTTGTTTGGCCATAAGGATTAGTTGGAACAAGAGGGTGGTCCTCGGGGATGGGAATTTTCTGGGGCTCGCCGTAGACAGCGGCGCTGGAGGAAAAAATGAATTTTCGGACATGATGGGCCAACATGACTTCTAATAGGTTGAGGCTGGTAAGGAGATTGTGTTGATAATATTTCTGAGGGTTTTGGTAAGATTCACCGACCTGAATAAGAGAAGCGAAGTGGATAACCGCGTCAATTTTATAAGAGGCGAAGACTTCCTGAAGGGTCTTTTTATTCCGTAAATCTCCTCGAATTATTTCCCCGCCGATCAAGAGTTCTTCTCGGCCCGAAGAGAAATTATCCAAGACAATTACTTCATAGTTCTCCTGAAGAAGTTGCTTGACGGTGTGTGAACCAATATAGCCAGCACCGCCAGTAACTAAAATACTCATTGATTGACCCTTTAGGTTTCTTTTTGGTTTTTTCTTTTTCCTAGAGCCTGTTCTTTGGCCACAATTTTTTTGGCTATTTCCAAACCTTCTTCCAGAGTTTGGAATTCATTGTCTAATTGAAGTTCATAAATTTTTTTCAAAATTTTGCCCATGAGCGGGCCCGGTTCGACACCTAACTTCAGGAGATGGCGACCCATAACAATAGGTTGAATAGTCTCTCGCGAGACATTTAATTCAGTGAATTTTTCTTTTAACCACCGACCGGCTTCATCTAGATCGTGGATAGGTTTTGTTGAGCGTCCGCTGCGGTCGGCCACATCAAGCAGAATCAATAGATCGATTTCTCCATCCACATCAGCGGCCAGCCGATTTAAGGCCTTTCGGGTGATAACTTCCCGATTTTGCCATAATTCGGAGGGCCGGTGGTGACAGCGGATAAGATTCAGCGTAATAGTGCGAACATCAGTTCCTTCCCAGGAAAAAAGTTTCATTCGGTTAAAAACTTTGGCTGTAATTTTTTCACCAAGGATATCGTGTCTTTTATTGGTCAGTACCAGTCGACCATTTTTGTATTCCCATTCAGCAGTTGGTGGTTTGCCTATGTCATGAAAGAGAGCCGCTAGCAGCAGGGAAAGAGTTTTTGCCCGTGAAAGTTTGAATTTTCGAGCGAGACGGGCAGCTTGGTCAACGGTGATTAAAGTATGGGGCCAGACAGTATGGTGGCCGAATTCATCAGTTTCTGGATGAAAGAGAGCATCCTGAATAGCTAGGGTAAGCCGGTAAAGTTCGGGAAAAAGTTGTTTCAGGACACCTAGCTTGAAGAATTCTTGGAGTCCGCGGGAAGGCTTAGCGGAGTTCAACAAGAGGCGAAAAAGTTCATCATTAACCCGTTCTTGACTGAGGCCTTGTAGGTCGATTTCTTGAGCCAGTTCATAGATAGATGGTTCGAGAGAAAATTCAAGAACAGAAGCAAAACGGGCCGCCCGTAGGACTCGCAATGGGTCTTCAGGAAAAGCCTCGGGGTTGGTCATTCGCAGAATTTTGTTTTTAATATCTGACTGGCCATTAAAAGGGTCAAAAAGCCGGCCGTCAGCCAACCGGAGAGCAATAGAATTGCAGCGAAAGTCCCGGCGGGACAAATCTTTTTCTAAGGGAAGATAAGGATCGGCGATGATCTGGAAGTCTTTATGACTTCTTTGAAAGGTTTCTTTAGGTCGGTCAATCCGGGGGAGGGCGATATCATAGGTTTTGCCTTCCCGAGTGAATTTAATGACCCCAAAACTTTTACCAACTAAGTCAACCCGACCATAGGGTTTAAGTTTAGCCACAATTTCTTCGACTGGATGTTTCAAAATAAGAATATCTACATCTTCGGAAGGGTCCTGTCTTAAATGATCCCGAATAAATCCCCCCACGGCAAAGACATCCTCTCCAAAAAGCTCCAAAAAAAGAGCTTTATCCCGGAAGTCAACTTGCAGATAGTCCATCATTTAAGCTATTGTAAACTTCAAGGCTTATTTAAGCAAGCCGCCGGGCTTAATTGGACTAGATTTTTCGTTTATTTCGCCAGGCAGGTTGACTGAGAAGTTGTCTTTATTTTTCTTTTGGGATTTCTTTAAGCACGCGCAGCCCGACATAAGTTAGCGGCGGAGTGTATTTGGTTTTCTGGTCCTCAGGTGTCCAAGCGCAACGACCCACAATCTGGCCTTGACCTTGCTCATTGACAGCCCATTCGGCCACATTTCCGCCCAGACCAAAGATTAATTCTGGCCCTGAAGGAGCAAAATAATCAACCGGCAGGAGGAGAGTCAATTGACCTTTTTTCTTCAGGAATTGTTGGAGCTGTTGGGCATCGTCATAATTCAGGGTATAGCCCGCCCAATAGTCAAGGGTGTTACCCGTTTTGGCTTTCTTACTCAGTGATTCCAACTCTGCCACCCGGGGCAGACGATACTTTTCCCCGGTCAATTGAGAAAGCCACTGAACATATTTTTGGGCCTCTTCAAAGGAAAGACCACTTACCGGAAGGTTGGCTGTCTCAGGCGAGAAATGGTAGGAGGGCTTAAAAGCAGCCCATTGAGCTCGGGTAACCTCAAACCGGCCAATTTCCACTCTTTGACCTTTTACTTCCACACGCACAGTTTCGGGAATAAGTTTCTTTTTCACTAGGCGGCCAAAAGCGCCGTTAACTCGGGCAAAAGCCAATTTTTTGAGGGCGATATCAAGGGGAGAATTTTTCTTCAGGGATTCGTTTCGAGGTTTACTCTTTTTGAAGAAATAGCGGTCGAACCAGGCTAGCTCTTCGGTCATTTTGCGACGTTGGTGGGAAAGTTTGCGGAGACCGTGGGGTTCACCGGGAAAAACAATGAAGCGCACGGGAGCTAAGCCAATCTGCTGGAGAGCCCGGTAGTATTCCCAACCTTGTCCATAGGGAACGTTGGTATCTTCAGTTCCATGAAAAATAATGGTGGGAACTTGCATGTGTTGAAGATGGAAAAGAGGGCTTTTCTCTAAATAGTGGTCCAGATTTTCCCAGAAGGGACCTTTAAAGTAGTAATTATCAAAGCTGACGCCGAAAGCGCAGTTGCCGTAATCACTTATCCAGTTAACATCAGCTGCTCCTACCCCAGCTGTTTTTATTCGATTAGTCCAGACAGAAAGAGCTACAGTTAAGATGCCGCCGTTGGACCAACCCATGGCCGCCACTTGATTGGGGTCAACCAGTCCCTTTTTGACTAGATAGTCAATTCCCTTAAGCATATCGGGTAGTTCATATTCGTAGTAATGGCCTTTGATTGATTCAGCAAATTTTTGGCCATAACCGCCTGAGCCATGATAATTGGGTCGAAGGACAAAAGCGCCTCTTTGGGCCATTAGATTGGGATAGGCTGCCCAGGATTCGCGGAAAGCATCCATATCTACGCCAGTGGGACCTCCATGAATCATTAGAATCAGCGGGTAGCGCCGTCCGGGTTGGTAGTCATGGGGATAATAAAGCAAGCCTTCGATTTCTTCATCCAGGGCTCCTACCCAGCGGATAACTTCCGTGCGGGCCATGTTTTTGTTCTTCAAATGGGAGTTGAGTTTAATCACTTGACCCAAAGGTTGCAGTCTATTTTTTTCCAGCCGGGCCCAATACCATTGGGGAGGAGTAGAGGCAGTGGTGAATTGATAAACCCCGATATCTTTTGTCTGATGCAGCACCAAACGATAAACATTGGCCGCATGTTGACCTTTTATCTCTTCATAAGAAAAATTTTGGCCCTGCCGATAATAACGGCGCCATTTGGGTCGGGCACCATTAGCCAGGGAGGCGACAAAACCGTCTGGTCTGACTTGGAAGCCGAGATAGAAGAGACCCCACTTCCACTCCAAATTTATTTCGCGATATTTTCTGGTTTTCAAGTCAAAGTAGTAAAGAAAGTCGGCTCCAGGCCCTTCATTTATATAATCAGAAGTCCGGGTCACCGAAAAATAGAAGCCTTGGTTGTTAAGATCCCAGGCAAACATGTTGGGTTTGAATTTAGGGTCGGGAAAAATTTCCTCCATTTTTCTGGTTTCAAGATTCAGGAGGAAGAATTTAGGTTTGACTTTTTTGTCCACTTGATAACGGACACTTTGATTGTGGCGGGTGATGACCCATTTTTTATCAAAGGATAAAGCCATGGAGGTTATTTGGTCTTGGTTAGTGGTAAGTCTTTCCAATTGCTTGGTCTCCAAATTGAGAATAAAGAGGCGATAAGGAATCATGTGTTCCTGGTCTTCAACCACGTAAGCCGTGTCTTTTCGCTTCTTTTTTTCTTCTTCGCGGAGGGTTCTTTTTTCTCTGGCAATCAAGAGGAGTCGGTTTTCGTCCAGCCATTCAAAATCCCGGACCCCAAACGGCAGTTGAGTAATGGGTTCAGGTTCTCCTCCAGGGAATTTAAAGAGCCAGAGCTGGGAGCCGGAAATATCTTTGGCCTCGGGTATTTTCCTGGAGCTGAGGAAAGCTACTTTTTCTCCAGATGGTGACCAGCGAGGATTAAACTCGCTGTCGTCGCCCAGAGTAAGTTGAATAGTGGTCGGCTTTTCGGCTAAGCGAGTGAGAAAGAGATGGCTAACCCGGCCGTCCTTTTTTTGATGCGGGATGGATTTAACCCAGATGAGCCATTGGCCATCAGGAGAAATGGCCAGCCCGGAGGCGTTTTCTTGAAGAATGACATCATCCACTTCCCAGGGTTTCTGACTTAAGGGGGATTCTGAGGCAGGAATGTATATAGTTAGGATTAAAATGATGAAGGTTACAAACCCAAAACGGAAAATTGCTTTTCTCATGCTCTCCTCCTTAATGGTTGAGTTCATTTTATCTTTTATCAATAGGATTTTTAAAACGATAATCTTTTTGGCCAGAGAGGCTCCACGAACAATCTAAAGTCTTATCCCGAATAAAGATTCGCATTTTTTTATCTATTAACGGAAAGGGCACCTGATGACTCAGGCGCGATTTCCCCAGCCTGACCCAGAAAAAAATAAATTCCCAAGCAAAACTGCTTGATTATTCAAACCCGGTTTAAACCTTTTAAGGGTGGCCATAACCTGGATCATCGACAATATTCATTTTTGGCGTCTTTAGTTATTCGAATAATTATTTCTCCTTTCTAATTTTCACTTAATCAGCTCTTCCTTTTGTTCAAAGGCAACTCAATAAAACTACTTTTTCTCTTCTATGACTTTTGAAGCGTTGATGGCTTCTCTATTTTTTGTTTCGGATTTTTTTCTTTTTGGCTCTCGGATAAAAGATAATTAATGAGGAAAATCACTCAGAGAATTTTTTCAGTAAATCAGCCACGGCGTCTTTATGGACCATGAAATTAAGCATTTTTAACCGGACGTAATCGTCGCGGTAGAAATAGTAACCTTTGAATTTGCCTCGATGAGCTCCGCCGCCTGAGTCCTTAATTAGGAACCAGGTGTGGTCGCCTCGTTGAGTATAACCTACAGCATGAATGGCATGGTCGTCGAAGGAAGTTCTATTGTAGAAACGAAATTCCCGACTGTCTTGGTCTATTAGAGAGGGTAGAATATCGAAGGTGGGCACTATAGCCACATCCTCTTCTCCATAAATACCCGGTTCAGAAATATCGCCGCCCAAAGCCACCGTATAGCCCTTTTCCAGAGCATGAAGAATGGCTTGATAAAATTCATCAAGGGGGACATTGTAGTAGTCTTGACTATGCCACCAGTTATCAGGCACTTTGAATTCCCCCTTAGTATAGAAAGGCAAATATTTGAAAGAAATGAAGCAGACGTAATCATCCAGAGGAAGTTGTAAGAGTTTATCCAGATATTCTTTGGGGGTCATCTCCTGTCCGTTAACAGTGATTTTTTCCGGGGGTTTACCTAGATGTTTGTTAAGGATTGATTTTACGTAAGCAATAGCCTGGTCTTCATCCCAATATTCATTCTGCCGACAGAATTCAAGGTAATTCTTAAATTCTCGGAAAAGTTGGGAGTGGTCATGTTCAGTCCGGCCATTCACAAGTCCGGTATAAGCTTCGGCCGGTACAGCCCCATACTGTTTCATCCGAGCAATGACGGCATTATGTTCAGAGCCCTGTCCCAAGTAAGATTTACCTTTTTCCCGGATAAAGCGTCGGGCCTTTTCTACATATTCCCAATAAACAGTGTACATTTCAGAAAGTTTTATTTCTCCGCGGCCCAAACGTTTTAACTCTGATTCAAGAAAAGAGGTGGTGGAGAAACACCAACAGGTGCCGGTCCGGTATTGACGGATAGGCGGAAAATGGAAATACTGAGTGAATTCTTCCAAGGAGGTGGGCTTGTCAATCTGGGAGAAATCAAGAGAAAGGAACTGCCGTTTTTTTCCTCTGTATTCTCGAGTCCGGTAAATAGCTATATCCTTGGTCTGAATTTCTTTTTCGCCGATTTTAATCACTACTTTAGGGGCAGCTTGTTCTTTCTCCTGAGGAGTACAAGAGATAATCAACCAACTGGCCAGAAAAACAATAATGATGAGAGTCAATGAGAATTTTTTCTTCATCATGCCCTCCTAATTAAAATGATCTAATCATCCTTTTTCCTCCTTTGGGGGCTGAAGGAAAGATATTGGCACCCGGCTGGAGGAAAGATCTCTAGCTGTTGGATTAATGTAAAACCCAAATTCATGGGTTTTATCTCCGCCAGCTTAATTTATGCCTTTCCCCGAAAGGCATTTTCCCTCAACTTCCATTTCAATGTGGTTAAAAGTTTTAATCTATTCTTTAATCTTTACTCCTAGGTTGTAGCACATAAAAGCATACTCGTCAGTAGTGGCATCGATCATTTTGGTAGTACTACTGGCGCCATGACCTGAACGAGTTTCTATTCTGATTAGAACTGGATTGGGGCCTTTATTCTTTTCTTGAAGTGTGGCAATAAATTTGTAGGAATGAGCTGGTATAACTCGGTCATCATGGTCAGCTGTGGTGACTAGAGTAGCTGGATAACTTACCCCGTCTTTAATGTTATGGAGTGGGGAATAAGAATAGAGATTACGGAAATGCTCTTCATCGTCACTAGAGCCGTACTCGACCACCCACCCCCAGCCCACAGTAAATTTGTGATACCGGAGCATGTCCATTACCCCCACTGCTGGCAAAGCCACTTTGAATAAATCAGGACGTTGGGTCATAGCTGCTCCTACCAATAAGCCGCCATTTGAGCCACCGGCAATGGCTAGTTTATCAGGGGAAGTATAGCCTTCATTAATCAAGTATTCAGCTGCGGCAATGAAATCATCAAAGACATTTTGTTTATTAAGGAGCATTCCCGCGCGATGCCACTCTTCGCCATATTCGCCACCACCCCTGAGATTGGCCTGGGCATAAACAAAGCCATTTTCCAGGAGGAAGATTCTCAAGGCACTGAAGTAAGGCAGGAGGCTAATATTAAATCCTCCATAGCCGTATAGCAGCGTGGGATTGTGGCCGTTTTTGGTCAGACCTTTTTTATGGACGATGAACATCGGTACTTGAGTGCCATCCTTACTTTTGTAAAAGACCTGAGTAGTAACATAGTCTTCAGGATTAAAAGTAATTTCCGATTTCCGGAAAAGCTCCGATTGGCCAGTTTCAACGTTATATTTGAATATAGTGGGGGGATAAGTGAAGGAGGTGAAAGTATAGAAAAGAAGTTTATCCTCTTTTTTGCCATAAAAACCAGAGGCTGTTCCTAAGGCAGGAAGTTCAATTTCCCGAATGAGATTGCCTTGAAGGTCATATTGGAAAATTTGCGAATGGGCGTCTTTGAGATAACGACAGAAGAGATAGCCGCCGGCGGTATTGGCTTGGTTAAGAACATTTTCCTTTTCCGGGATAATCGTCTGCCAGTTTTCTTTGGCAGGTCGGGCGGGATCGATCAAAACGACCCGATATTTGGGAGCATCAATATTGGTGTAAACTAGAAATTTATCGCCCACGTTATCCACCACGTAACTGTCATTGGAGAAACCAGTGATTAAGGGCTTGAAATTTAGCTTGCCTTTTTTCAAGGGTGCGTAATAAACTTCATTGCCGCTGGTGCCTTCGGTAATTAAAAGAATCAGATAGCGACCGTCTTCAGTTACATCGACCGAAAAATAGCGGAAAGGATGATCCTTGTCTTCGTAAATCAGGAGGTCTTTCTCTTGGGGATTACCCAGACGATGATAAAAGATTTTCTGAAACTTATTCTGAGCTTTAAGCTCCTGGCCGGGTTGGGGCCGGTCATAGCCGCTGTAGAAAAAGCCATCTTTCCACCAGGCTGCTCCACTGAATTTAACCCACTTAATAACATCAGGGAGTTTCCGTCGAGTCTTGATTTCCATTACATGGATTTCGCTCCAGTCGGAGCCAGCTTCTGAACGGGAGTAAGCCACAAAGCGATCGTCCCGGGAGGAGCCAATTAGAGAAATTCGGACTGTGCCGTCAGGAGCGAGTTGATTAGGGTCAATGAAGACTTCAGGCTTGCCCTCCAAACCTTCCTGGATATAGATGACAGATTGATTCTGTAAGCCTTCGTTTTTATAAAAGAAGTAATACTTGCCCACTCGCATAGGACTAGAATATTTGGGATAATTGTAGAGTTGGAGAAGTCGTTGATGAATTTTTTCCCGGAAGGGGATTTGTTCTAAGTAGCCAAAGGTAACTTTGTTCTGAGCTTCTACCCATTTTTTGACTTCTTCGGAATTTATTTCTTCCAACCAACGATAAGGATCAGCTACTTTGACTCCGAAATAATCATCTACCACATCAACCTTCTTGGTTTGAGGGTAAGTGACCTCAATGGCTGGATAACCTTCTTCCTTCTGACATGTAACCAGATTAAAAGCCATGGCCAGAACAAATAAGGCCACTACTAATTTCTTTTTCCTCTGCATAATCACCTCCTTCTGAAAAGGCTCTTTTTAAATTATGGGTTATTTTCCTGCCAGAGAACAGGTCGGATAATACCGGCGAGATTTTTCCCCGCCAGAAATTGATTAAAGGCAGGTAAGTCCTCGGTTAAAATTTTTCGATAGCGTTTTTTCTGTTGCTCCAGTCGCTGACAAAGGAGGTTGAAAACTTCCTTTTGTTGTTTATTTGGGGCAAAATCGGCCAACTTTGAGACATCTTCTGCCAAGACGGAGAATTTACAATAAAGTTTATGTGGATAGCGGAAGGATTTGGAATCTCCTTCGGCTAGAATATGTTGAAAGAGTTCATCCTCTACGCTGCGGAGTTTCTGATTGAATTCATCTATGGCTGGGAGAACGTCTTTATTCTCGGGAGTGGCTTTAACCACTTCTTTTAAATCTACTAGTTGTTTTCTCATCCATTCAATTTCATTAATCATATCCGAGACAGTATTGAGTTTAGCTCTAATCTCTTTTTGAAAGGCCTCCTGTGCCTTAATGTCTTCTAGGGTTCCTGCTGAATGGGGATCCTTTCTGACTTCTAAATGTTGGATATATTCCTGGCCGTCAACGGTGAGTTTGACAGTATAAGTGCCGGGAGAGACAAGAAAGCCCCGGAAGCCGCCGTAAGTACCCCAGCTTAAAATGGGATACCAGCCTTCTCTTTCCCAAAGAAGATGGAATCTTTTTTCTTCTACTACATGAGGATTTCCAGGTGGCTTGGTTCTCAATTTGGCTTGCCGCGCCGGATAATGACGGAGATTCCAGGTCACCCGATTAATGCCGGGATGTTTGGTTCCTCGTAAAGTATTAACCACTTCTCCCTTTTCATCCAAGATAGTGATTTTAACTGCTCCTTGGGGAATTTCTTTGAGGTAGTAGTTAAAGTAGGCTCGAGGGGAGACCCGAGGACCACCAGCCCGACTGTGGAGTCGATAGGCTGGACGAGGTTGGAAAAAGTGAACTTTCTTATCTAAAATTTCTTCGGTTAATTGCTGCAGGGGAGTGATATCGTCCATAATCCAGAAACCACGGCCGTAGGTGCCAACCACCAGATCGTTGAAGTGGGTCTGGACAACCATGTGATGGACAGGAGCGTGGGGCAAATTGTTCTGCAGTGGTAGCCAGGTTCGCCCATCGTTGAAAGAGACATAGATTGCGTTTTCAGTTCCCAGATACAATAATCCAGGACGCACCGGATCTTCGTGAATCCAATGGCAGTAAGAAAACACGCTTCGGGGAATATTAGAGCTAATAGAAGTCCAGGTTTGGCCATAGTCAGTTGTTTTGTAAACATAGGGATCCCGGTTATTCATCTGGTGGAAATCCACGGTCAGATAGGCTTTCCCCTTAACGTGTTTAGAAGGCTCAATGTTAGATATAGTTCCCCAGGGAGGCAGGTTGGGAATATTTTTGGTGACGTTGGTCCAGGTCTTTCCTCCGTCCCGAGTCAAGTGAACTAGACCGTCATTGGAGCCGACCCAGATAACTCCTTCTTCCAAAGGAGATTCGGCAATAGCGAAGATACAACAACCATATTCCACGGCTAGATTGTCTCGAGTGAGTCCGCCTGAAGGCCCCAATTTAGTAGGGTCATTGGTGGTCAAGTCGGGACTGATAATAGTCCAGCTGCGGCCACCGTCAGTGGTCTGATGAACAAATTGGCTACCGACGTAAACTTTATTATGGTTGTGAGGAGAAATATGGATGGGAAAAGTCCAGTTGAAGCGAAACCTGACTGCAGCTGCGTGAGAACCGTAAAGTGATTCTGGCCAAACATGAGCCGTGGTGATGTGGCCGGTGCGGTAGTCGGCTCGTTCCAGCATAGCGTTATAGCTGCCACCCCAGACGATATTGGGGTCCACTGGGTCGGGCAGGACAAAGCCGCACTCTCCACCTGCGGTGGCTTCCCAGAGACTTCGGGTGGGAGAGAAACCACGGCCACCGCCGCCTCCGGTGCTAGGACCTTTATAGGCCACGCCATCCTGGCGGCCACCGTAAACATAATAAGGAATTTGGTTGTCCACCGCCACATGATACATTTGAGCCACCGGCAGATTAATTCTTTTCCAGGTTTTACCTCGATTTAAGGTAATAATAGCGCCGCCATCATCACTGATCATCATCCGGTCGGGATTCAAAGGATCGGCCCAGAGGTCATGGCAATCTCCACTCCAGGGCACGACTTCGGTGGTATAACCGCCATCGAGGGTGATACTCATGCTATTGGCGGCAAAATAAACTTCATTCTCATCAGCAGGGTTAACCATGATGCGGGAAGCATAATGGGGTCTTTCATTGAGGAGTCGGTTGTAGCTAACCAAGGTCCAATTTTCACCACCATCATTGGAGCGCCAGAGCACGCCTCGATTGGGATGTCCGGTTTCAATAAGGGCGTAAACCACTTGGGGGTTACTAGGAGCAATGGCTAGACCGACTTTGCCGATAGGAGGGTCAGGTAACCCGTGCCCGGTTAATCTTTTCCAAGTGTCGCCGCCATCAGTAGATTTCCAGATGCCACCGTTAGGGCCGCCGCTTTCTCGTCCCCAAGTTCTAATAATTAAAGGCCACATGCCGGCAAAAAGGATGCGGGGATTGGTGGGGTCCATGGCGATTTCAAAGCAACCCGTGTTTTCGTCGACGAAAAGCACCTGTTCCCAGGTTTGACCGCCGTCTTTGGTCCGGAAGACACCTCTTTCTTTTTGGGGGCCGTAGCAATGGCCCATGGCGGCCACATAAACAATATCAGGATTTTGAGGATGGATAACAATTCGGCCAATCCGGCCAGTTTTTTCCAGGCCCATATGCTGCCAGGTTCGGCCTCCATCAGTGGATTTGTAAACCCCGTTGCCGATAGAGATGTTACTCCGAACAAAGGCTTCTCCGGTGCCGGCCCAAATAATGTTGGGATCGGAGAGCGCTACAGCCAAAGCGCCGATAGATTGGGCCGGTTGATCGTCAAAAATAGGTTCCCAGTGCTCACCCCCGTCAGTTGATTTCCAGATGCCGCCTGAAGAAGCTCCTATGTAGTAAGTCAAAGGATCACCGGGGACCCCTACTACGGCTGCTGTCCGATTTCCTGGCGGTCCAATATAGCGATAGCGTAAAGCTCGGTAAGCTTCAGGTGTTATTTTCTTGGCTAAGAGAGAGGAATTAAAAACTAAGCCAAAAATAAGAAGAAGCAAAAACCAAAATTTTGGTGAGAATTTCATTAAAGACCTCCATTTAATAGATCAGAATATTCTTTTATTGGGGGAAAGCGGAGACTTAAATTAAAGGAGACAGGGGGGAATGGAGAGGTGGCCGCGATGAATTTTTTCCGAGCTGGGTGAGAGAAAATAAAAAGAAGTTTTTGCTGGATTATTTTGAGGCCAAGAATTTCGAGAGGTCGACTTACCCAGAAAGGAGACAAATAATGAAGGTTAAAATAAAGTATATCCACTTCCGATAAAATATTTTAAACTTCTTATAAATAAATACAAGAAAAAATTGGGGAAATTTCTTTCCAGGTCACTGATCTCAAATTTTTTGCTTCTTCTAGTGGAAAAAAATTTCAAAGAAATATATTATCCCTAAGAGACGATGTCTTTGAGATATAGGAGAGGAAAAAGTACTCCGCGAGAAATTAGTGGCTGGATTAGCCTTTTCTTGGGATAATGAGTATCCAAAAGGAAATGAGACAAACATGAGCCGAGAAAGGAAGGAGAATGAAGATGGTCGAGGATTTATATACTTTGGGCCTTGATTTTGGGACTAATTCAGTCCGGGCCTTGATTGTTGAGGTTGGTTCCGGACGGGAGGTGGCTACGGCTGTCGAGGAATATGAATCCGGAGAGGCCGGGGTCATTATTGATCTTAAAGACCCTAATCTGGCTCGACAGAATCCGGCTGATTATTTGGAAGCGATGAGTCAGGTTGTGCCTCGCACGATAGCCCAGGCCCAGCAAGAAGATGATAGTTTTTCGCCGGATAAAATTATTGGTTTGGGTGTTGATACTACAGGTTCCACCCCGTTACCCGTGGATAAATCAGGCACTCCTTTGAGTTTTTATCCAGAGTTTAGGAATAATCTCAATGCCTATGCCTGGCTTTGGAAAGACCACACAGCCTACGCCGAAGCGGAGGAAATAACTGAACTAGCCTCCCGAGAGCATCCTGAGTATCTGGCCAAGTGTGGTGGATGCTATTCCTCAGAGTGGTTTTTCAGTAAGATTTTACATTGTTTGAGGGTTGATTCTCAGGTATTTGCTGCCGCCTATTCTTGGGTGGAATGTTGTGATTATCTCCCCGGAGTGCTCACAGGGAATTCAGCTCCGTTGACCATGAAGAGGAGTCGATGTGCGGCTGGCCATAAGGCCATGTTTAATCAGCAGTGGGGAGGCCTCCCGGCTGAGGACTTTTTAGCTCGCCTTGATCCTCGCCTAGGAGAGCTTCGTTCCCGGTTGTACTCGGTCACCTATCCTTCTGATGAGCCAGCGGGCAGATTAAGTGAAGAATGGGCCCGAAAATTGGGTTTGCCTGGAGGTATTCCGGTGGCAGTCGGAGCTCTAGATGCTCATTTTGGAGCCGTAGGCTCAGGCGTGGCTCCGGGAGTATTGGTAAAAATTATTGGTACTTCTACCTGTGATATTACCGTGTGGCCTTTGGAGGAATCTTTGGTTGATATTCCTGGTCTTTGTGGGATTGTTGAGAGTTCGGTGTTGCCTGGCTATTATGGTCTGGAAGCTGGCCAATCCGCGGTAGGCGATATTTTCAACTGGTTTGTTAATTATCTCCAACCTGGAGGTACAGAGCTGGGCTCGCATGAGGCTTTGACCGAGAAAGCGGCCAGGCTTAAACCAGGAGAATCTGGCTTGCTGGCTCTGGACTGGAATAACGGTAATCGGACTATTTTAGTTGACCAACGTCTGACCGGTTTGCTTCTGGGGCAGACCCTCCACACCCGTCCCGAAGAGATTTATCGGGCTTTAATTGAAGCCACAGCTTTTGGCGCCTTGAGGATTATTAATCGCTTTGAGGAATATGGGGTGAGGATAAAGGAAGTAATTAACTGTGGTGGTATTGCCGAGAAAAATCCATTGGTTATGCAGATCTATGCGGATATCCTAGGGCGAAAGATGAAGATAGCTCGTTCAGCTCAGACTTGTGCTCTGGGAGCAGCCATTGCCGCAGCCGTGGTGGCCGGAAAAGAAAAAGGAGGCTACCAGACCTTCGGTGAAGCCCAAGCTGCCATGTGTGGCCTAAAAGAAAGGATTTTTCGCCCCCAACCAGAGAATCACCAGGTTTATTCTCTAATTTATAAATTATATGTCGATCTCCATGACGCTTTTGGCACTCAAGCCTGGCAAGGAAATCTCTTCCATGTCATGAAAGAGATGTTAGCTATTCGGGATCGACAAAGGCTGGGAAAATGAGAATTGACAAATTAAAAAAAATAGTCTGGGAAGCCAATCTGCGTCTTTACCAATCCGGCCTGGTAATTCTTACCTGGGGAAATGTAAGTGGTTTTCACCGAGAAGAAGGCTTAGTGGCCATTAAACCCAGTGGAGTGGCTTATGAGAAGTTAAAACCCGAGGATATTGTTCTGATAGATTTAGAAGGTAACGTTGTGGGGGGCTATCTGAATCCTTCCTCTGATACGCCCATTCATCTGGAATTGTATCGAGCTTTTCCCCGAATCGCCGGAATTGCCCATACTCATAGTCCTTTTGCTACAGCTTTTGCCCAAGCAGAAAGGGAGATTCCTTGTCTGGGCACGACTCACGCTGATGCTTTTCGGACCCCAGTACCAGTCACTCGAACTTTGTCCCAAGAAGAAGTAAGGCTTGATTATGAGCAAAATACCGGAAAGAGTATTGTCGAAAGATTTAAAAACATGGATCCTTTGCTTACTCCAGGCGTTTTAGTGGCCAGACATGGGCCTTTTACCTGGGGGCTTACACCCGAGGAAGCTGTGACCAATAGCCTTATTCTGGAGAAAGTAGCCGAGATGGCCTGGCGGACTCTTTGTTTGAAGCCAGATGTTCTTCCTCTTGAAGATTATCTGGTGGACAAGCATCATCGCCGGATGCATGGTCCGGGTGCTTATTACGGACAGAGAAGGAGGCAACCGGATGAATAATATTCCCGAGGTTAAAGTCGGCCTAGTGGCCGTGAGTCGGGATTGTTTCCCGGTGGAATTATCACGTCGCCGGAGACGGCAGGTTATGGCTGAATGCCAGAGAGCCGGTCTGTCAGTGATTGAAATAGAAACTGTGGTCGAGAGAGAAGCCGATCTTAACCCAGTCCTTCAGGAATTGGCTACGGGTGGGGTAAATGCTTTAGTTATTTATTTGGGCAATTTTGGCCCGGAAGGACCCACCTCTCTTTTAGCTCAGAAATTTGCGGGACCGGTAATGTTGGTAGCGGCGGCAGAAGAAAAAAGTCAAGATTTAGTCTCAGGGCGAGGGGATGCTTTTTGTGGTTTATTAAGTACCAACTTTAACCTCGGCTTACGGGGATTAAAAGTATATCTTCCAGAGTATCCCGTGGGGATTCCCCGTGAGATAGCCGGAATGATTAAAGAATTTATACCCATAGCCCGGATCTGGCTAGGTGTGAAGAATTTAAAAATATTTTCCTTTGGTCCTCGTCCAGCCGATTTCTATACCTGCCAGGCGCCACTGCGGCCACTTTATAGGTTGGGCGTTGAGATTATGGAGAATAGCGAGTTGGATCTTTATGATCTTTATAAGCAGGCCGAGGGTGACCCTAGGATCAAGGAAGTTGTGGAGGAAATGGCCCAGGAATTGGGCCCTGGCAATACTTTCCCCCAACTTTTACCTCAGCTGGCTCAATATGAAGTGGCTTTACTTAATTTTTTTGAAGATAATTTAGGAACTTCTTCTTTTGCCGTTTTCGCCAACAAATGCTGGCCGGCTTTTGAACGATACTTTGGCTTTGTGCCTTGTTATGTCAATGCTCGGTTGGCGGCTAAGGGTATTCCGGTGGCCTGCGAGGCTGATGTTTATGGGGCTTTAAGTGAATATTTAGCGATTTGCGCCACCCAGTTACCAGCCACTCTTCTTGATATTAATAATACTGTACCGCCGGATATGTGGGCCGAAATAAAATCCGGAAGATACTCTTATCAGCGGACTGATCTTTTTATGGGCTTTCATTGTGGTAACACACCAGCTGAGTTTTTGCTTAACCCCACTTTGAAATACCAATTGATTATGCATCGTCTCCTGGAAGGAGATCGAGAGCCTAAGATCACCCGAGGAACACTGGAAGGACGCCTTCGCCCAGGAGAAGTGACTATCTTTCGGCTCCAAGCCGCGGCCTCCAGGGAGCTTAAAGCTTATATAGCTGAAGGTGAAATTTTAGATGTGGACCCCCGTTCTTTTGGTTGTCTGGGAGTTCTGGCAATCAAAGAAATGGGGCGTTTTTACCGCCATGTTCTCCTGGAGAAACAATTTCCCCACCACGCAGCGGTGGCTTTCCGGCATTGCGGCCGGTCACTTTGGGCGGGGCTGCGATTGTTAGGCCTAACCGAAATAGGAGTTCCTTTGCCCGCCGGGAGCCTTTACCCGAGCGAGAATCCTTTCGGTCAGTCTTAAATCTCACCTGGCTTAACTTCAAGGAGAGAGCCATAATTCTTCCTTTTGTTTTCCTTAAAATTTTGGCATAGCCGAGAAAATCATGGAATAAGTTATCACTTCAAAGAAAGGAGTTAACCAAAGAACCTTCTAGAGAAAAGCAATAATTTTTTTCAATAAATAATTTGGTTTTTTCTTTTAGAGAAAAGAATGCCTAAAAAAACAAAACATTACCTGATTTTAAAACCTTTTTGCTTAATTGTTCACCAGAACAAGATTAGTTCTTGAGTTTAGCTGTTTGCTCTTGAATGAGCTGTTTATAATAGATCGCTTCTTTGTTCTTGCCTCTTTTCTGAAAACCTTGGACCAGGATTTGAGCCTTATGGATGATCTCCAGACGAACCAATCTTTCTTGCTCAGGAGTAAGCTGGAGAGAGAGAGCTTTCTGGAGAGCTTTGATGCGGAAACGGTCCATCCCCCAATATTTATGAGAAAGTTGGTCCGAATGGCCGCCTCGTTTTATAATCAAAGGTCTTTCGATAAGATGAATGGGGTAACGATGAGCTGCTCGAATTCCTAAATCATAATCTTCGGCGGCGGGTAATGATTCGTCAAAAAATCCTATTTCCTCAAATAATTGCCTACGGAACATAGCTGAAGAAAGACTTAAAAGACATAAGGGTAGAACCTTATCGAAAATCCAGCCTGAGTATTTCTGGTGTTTCTTTTTGGGGTTGACGCGACGTCCGTGGCGCAGCCAAATTTCCTCAGTATAGCAAACCATGCACCGGGGAAAGGCTTTCATAAAGCTTAACTGGACAGCTAGTTTTTCCGGCAACCAGAGATCATCTGAGTCTAGATAAGCAATAAGTTCTCCCCGGGCTCTTTGCAGACCGTGATTTCGAGCAGCGCTGACGCCTCGGTGTGGTTGCCGAAGGTAGGTGGTGTAAGGTTTGAATTGCTCGACTATTTTTCTGGTGTTATCTTCTGATCCATCGTCTATAACCAGAATTTCTACTTCTTGGTTCTTAAATAAGGTGGGAAAGACGGTCTGTTTAATTACTGATTCTAGAGCTTCGGCGAGAAATGGGGCCCGGTTATAAGTAGGAATAATAATACTGATTTTCATGGAAAGCCAGATTACATCAGGGCTTTTTTTCCACTGGCACCCGACTATCCAGATGGTAAGGGAGGGTTAATCGACCCCAGACGGTTCTTAACTCTACCTCTCCTGAGAATTGACAGGTAACTTCCGATTGCTGAAAATAACCAGCTATTTCTCGACCTATCTCAAAAAAACTAATAAGGAGAGGCAAACGAAATTCTTTGTCTCCCTGGGGAGGGAGGTTTTTGTCCCCGCTGATTTCACCTGCGCCGATTTTATGGCCTCCAATTTTGATTTGGTACTTAATGCGATCAACAAAGAGTTCAAATCCATTTGGGTTGGAAAATTTAACTCGAAAATCAATGTCAGCCCCACCTATACTCATTTGGTTAATTTTCAATCGAGAAATTTGAGCTTCGGGTTTCTTGAAAATAGGAAATTCCCCAGAAAAGGCCACGGGGATTTTGCCTTTTATTTTGCCCTTCTGGTTGGCCAGGAAAAGTTCGCCGCTTAGGTAACAGACAGCTTTGAGTTGTTTTTTGACCGAAGGCACTGAGTGGAAAAGATGGGTGTAAGTAATTTTGACTGGCCAGGCAATAAAAATCTGTTGTTGGGCGGGCAGACTAATGAGGTCGTCTAGTTGAGTGGTTAATTTTACATATTCAGCCTGTTCGACGATAAACCGGTAAGAATACCCAGCCAGGTAATAATTTTTAGTTGAGTTGTTTTTTATCTTAAGATAAAAGGTAAGTGTCAGCCCCTCAGGACTGAGATCTTTAATTATGCGACTATCCAGGTCGACCAGAATATCTTTTTTAATATCAGTCCGGCCGTAAATTCCGAGAATAAAGAAAAGACTCAAACAGAAGAGAATGTTCCGAGTAACTCTCTTGGTCATCATTGTCACCGCCTTATTCTTTCTTCTAAAGGATACCTGATTTTCTCCCTGAGAACAAGCTTACTCCAGCCATCAAAAGCGACCATTTTTGGGGAATTTACTTCTCCAGCAAAAAAAATTATTTTAAAATAGTAAAACTTCAATAAAGCAGGATCTTTTTCAGATAGAGCCTGAGATTAAGTCGGAGGTGTGAGAATGGAGATATTGGAAGCTATCCGCCGTCGGCGGAGTATTCGTGATTATAAGCCAGATGATATTCCCGAGGAGGTCCTTCTTCGCATTTTGGAGGCTGGCCGCTGGGCACCTTCTGGAAAGAATTTTCAACCCTGGAAATTTATTATAGTTAGGGACGAAAAGGTGCGGCGCCAATTAGCCGAGGCCTCGGCTCAACAATATTTTATGGCCAAGGCACCTGTAATTATTGTAGCTTGCGGTTACCCTGAAGAAAGCTATGCTCGGATGGGGCGTTACATGAAGTCTTGGGTGGTGGATGTGGCTATTGCCCTCGAACATATGATGCTCCAAGCTGCTGCTGAAGGCTTGGGTGCTTGCTGGATAGGAGCCTTTGAGGAGAAAGAGGTAAAAAAGATTCTGGGTATCCCCGATAATGTTCGAGTATTAGCTTTGACTCCCTTGGGCTATCCAGCCGAGGACCCCTCTCCTCGCTCTAGAAAATCTTTGGAGCAAATTATTTCTTATGAGCATTACTAGTCAATATGGACATTATCTTGAGGAAAGCTGGGTAAAGGTGAGTTTTTTTCTCTGATTATGGGGGTGGTGGACCACCCTCAGATTGAATAAGTTTAGATTGAGAGGTAAGGCATGTTAGACGATATTGTTATTTCTAGAGCTATTACAGAAGAGTATTTCCGGGAATTTTTGGATAGTCTAGAATCGGAGGTGATTATTGTTGGGGCAGGTCCGGCTGGTTTATGCGCGGCTTACCATCTGGCCCGGTCAGGATTAAAAGTAGTCGTTTTTGAGCGAACTCTGCGGCCTGGGGGTGGTGTTCCGGGTGGAGGCATGATGTTTAATAAGATTGTGGTGCAGGAAGATTCCCGTCCTCTTCTCGAAGATTTGGGAGTGGGGCTGAAAAGATATGAGGCGAATTACTATGTGGCTTCTGCCTTGGAATTGCTGGGTTGCCTCCTTGTCCGATCAATTAAAGCTGGAGTCCGCCTTTTCAATTGTATCTCGGTTGAAGACGTTTTAATTTATGATAAGAAAGTCGCGGGAGTGGTTATCAATTGGTCAGCCGCCCAATTGGCTGGTCTTCATGTTGACCCTTTAACGGCTCGCTCTGCTTTTGTGGTTGATGCTACCGGGCATGCCGCCGAAGTAGCTGAGATAGTCAGCCGGAAGTCAGGGGGAAAGTTGTTTACTTCTACGGGAAAAATTATTGGTGAGAAGCCGATGTGGGCTGAAGTCGGGGAGAAGGTTCTCTTAGACAATACTAAAGAAGTTTATCCCCACCTTTATGTCTGTGGGATGGCGGCCAATGCAGTTTTTGGGGGACCACGGATGGGGCCGATTTTTGGAGGGATGCTTCTTTCTGGTCAGAAGGTGGCCAACTTAATAATCAACCGCCTCCCCAAAGATTGAGGGAGTTTGACCCTGAATTTAGCTTAGAATTTAAATTTAAAACCAGTAATTTAGCCCCAGAGTGATCACGTAACCAGTTAGGTCGAAGGGTTCGAATCCTTCAAAGGCCTCTGTTAGGTTACCTTTGGCCATATTTAATTTAAATTCTCCTTCTAGACTAATGCGGTTGGCCACCGGAACCATGAGACCGGCCAGGATATGGTAACCAAAAGTAATTTTGTTTTCTTCCCGAGCATCAGTGGGATAAATGGGATAAATCTCGACATTATTAGTCGTATCCCACCATGGATCACTGAAATCAATTAAATCTCCCTGAAGACGAACACTCCAGAGATACAGGCCGACACCGCCTCCGATATAAGGAATAATTTTCTCTCCTCGGCCCAAAGGAGCAATTTTTAGAGAAACCTGTAAGGGCGTAATAGTAACATTGAAATTATGAGCAGGAGTGAATTCGCCTCTGAAAGTATCGGGATAGGCCCAATCGCCATCATAATCCTGATAACCTACATAACCGACATAAAGGCCGACCTTATTCTTGGAGTAGCCGTCGACTGAAATAGCCACACTGAGTTGTCGGGAAAGAAAGTATTCATAGGTAAAGCCAAAATTGTTGTCCTGAAAGTTACTTTTGGTGAAGTTCATGTTTTCGAATTCCGTCTGCCACAGGTCGCTTTCAGCCCGGGGGATGAAATAACCGACTTTGAAGGTAACTATATCTGCCCGACTTAGGGCTGGAATAAGAAGAACCATGATAATGATGAAAATAAATAATTTCTTCATTTTTTTCCTCCTAGAAAAACCTCTGCAAGAAAAATGCCAATTTATTTCCTCAGAGAAAACAATTTTTCCACATGTTTCTTAAATAGGTCATTTGTCCTCTCTTCTATAATCGGTTAGCCTCTTTTATAGACCAGCTTCTGCTCTCAGTCAAGTTAATATTACCCGTAGATCGGGATTGTCCAAAACAATTGTGCCTTGAGTGGGCTCCAAAAAGAGACGCATTGCTCGTAATTCGACCCCTGCAGCTTGAGCTTGGGTTAAAATTTGAAAAAGACGAAAGTCGGCCTTTTGATTGGGTCGAAAGGCTTTAACTTCAGGTAGAGCGGCGATAAAAAGCACAATGGCTCGCCTGGAATTTTCGGCTAGGGAAATTAGTTCCTGGAGGTGCCGTTGGCCTCGGAGGCTTGGACAATCTGGATAGAGGGCGTTTTCTTTTTGTCGAAGAACAGCACTTTTTATTTCCAAATAAACTTCCCCTAAAGCAGAACCGAGACAGTAATCAATCAAAGAGTTGCCTAAACGAATGTTTCTTTTAATCAAACGGTAGCCAGGGAGCCAGGTAATAAATCCCTTTTGGAGGGCTGCTTCAAAGCTTTTCATTTGGAGTTGGGTATCGATTAAAGCCCCTTTATTCTTGTCTTCAACGGCAATAAGTTGATGGCTGGTTTTCCCCGGTTTGGTTCTTTTAAGACAGAAAGCAAGCTTCCCTGGGGTTAAGAATTCTCTCAACTGGCCGGTATTATTGAGATGGGCCCGGAATTGTTTCCCCTTTATTTCCACCTGAACCACAAATCGATTTTCTCTAAAGCGAATTTGGCAGGGGATAATTTCTTTAAAATGGAGAAGAGGTTGGGGAAAGGAAGGGGTTGATTTGAGCAATCTATTTTTCATGTGGATTCAATTTTATTAAAGAACTTCTGAGCTAGGAGAACCAAAGGACTACTTGAGTCTCAAGAGAAGCTTTTCCTGGGTAAAAATTAACTTGGCGAGCTTCAGAAGAGCTTTTTTTAAGAATTTTTTTAGGAAAGTGTATTTCCTTCAATTTTTCACTCAACTCGTGATTTAACTCGAACTACCTCTAAAGTTGTTTTTCCCTCAGAAATTATCACTCCTGGTGGCCTTTAAGTAGGAATTTATGACCCTGCCAATCAATTATTTTAAAAGACACATCATAAATTTTTGCCAAGAGTGATTCTGTCATGATCTCGGCTGGTTCTCCCCAGGCAATGACTCGGCCTTTTTTTAAAAAGACCAGCCTTTCGCTGTAAGCGGCGGCTACTTCCAAGTTATGGAGGGTCAGGACAATAGTTTTTTTCATTTCTAAAGATAATTTTTTGATAAGTTGTAGAATTTCTATTTCGTTTTTGGGATCAAGAAAAGTAGTGGGTTCATCAAGGAAGAGGATTTGGGCTTGCTGAGCTAAGGCTCGGGCAATAAGAACTAATCGTCTCTCCCCACTGCTCAGCTCAAAAAGGGAGCGTTGGGCGTAGTTGTTTAAGCCTATATAGGTTAAAGCTTCCCGAGCCAGTTGTTGATCCTTTTCTCCGGGGGGAGAAAAAAGAGGGAGGTAAGCCGCTCGACCCATAAGAACAAAATCAAGGACTTTGTAATTGAAGATAGAAGTCATTTCTTGAGGAACATAGCTAATAAGTTGGGCCCGTTGTCCTCCTTTTAAAGTAGTTAAATCCGAGCCATTGATAAAAACGCTGCCTGGAGGAATAGTCAAAAGTCCACTCAAGCATTTAAGCAAAGTGGTTTTACCGGCTCCATTAGGACCAACAATCGTTGTTACCCGGCCTTCGGTCAGACTTAAATCAGAGATCTCCAAGGAAAAATTGGGATAATTAAATTTCAGTTGCTTGATTTTGATGTTCATAGCCAAACTCGCTGTGTTTTCTTTAACAAGACGATAAAAAGAGGGATCCCGATTAAACTAGTCAAGATGCCAATGGGAATTTCGAAAGAAGCCAGGTTGCGGGTTAAGTCGTCAGCTAGGATAAGAAAGCTGGCGCCCACAGTAGCGGAAAGGGGTATCACCAGGCGATTATCAGGGCCGACCATCATTCGAACCAGATGGGGCACAATCAATCCTACCCAGCCGATTATTCCTACGACAGAAGTAGCGGCAGCGGTGGCTAAGGTAGCCGCTAAGATAACTAATATTTTTTCCAGACGGAGATTAATCCCTAAGGCTTTGACCTGGTCGTCACTTAGGGAAAGGACGTTCAGCCGCCAACGAAGCAAGAGCAAGACAATAATGCCAAAGGTCATCAAAGGGCCAGCCAAAATAATGTCTTTCCAGGTGGCTAGAGATAAATTGCCCATTAGCCAGAAGAAGAGGGATTGCAAAGCATAGGGGCTGGCAAAATATTCCACCAGGGAGAGTAAAGCCGAGAAAAAGGCGGTCATTATAACCCCAGTGAGAATGAGGGTGATGAGATGAGTTTCAGAGTGACCAGCAATTAGGAGGACTCCGCCCACAGCCACGACAGCCAGGATAAAAGCTGCTAATTGAGGCGGGAAGTTTTGGCCTAGAAAGACCAGTGAGAGAGCTGCTCCGAAAGCAGCCCCTGAGGAGAGTCCCAGGATATATTCATTAATCAGTGGATTTTTAAAGAGGGCTTGTAAGGAGGCTCCCGAAACTGAAAGAGCCGCTCCGACCAAAAAAGCCAAGCAAAGGCGAGGTAAACGAATGCGAAAAATAATGACTGAAAAAGCCTCGGGGACATTGATGGCAGAAATAAAGGGAGAAAGCAAAGTCTTGATGACATCTGAAGGAGAGAGAGGATATGGTCCTAAGCCTAATGAGAACAGCAGCAGCCCGAAGGGCAGAAGAAGCATTATCCAGGTTAATCTTTGGGAAGAAATAAATTTGCTTTTCATTTACTCCATCCGTTTTCCCATTTTAACCTTTGCTGGAGATAAGTAAACCCATGAGGTAAGGAGTAAAATATTTGGTAGACCTGGTTGCCCTCTTTCTCTAAGTCAATCCGGGTGAAGATCTCGGGATGAAAAATTTTGGCCAAATACATGATTTCTACCAGGACTTGGGCTGGATCCCACCAATACCAGAAGCCGAAAGTATAGTAGACTTGTTTGTTTTTAACTGCCCGGATAGCCGAAAGTCGTTTGTCTTGAAAAACAAGAGCTGGGGTTATTTTTCTTTCTTCAGGCAGGTAATTGCCATGGAGGAGAATGATATCTGGGTTCCAAGCGACAATTTTTTCCACTGAAACTACCGTACCTACAGTGCCTAGATATTCAGGGAGTAATTCTTCAGCTAGATTAATTCCGCCCGCCACCTTCACTGGCTCGTAATCAACCGGAGTTCGAGTCAGTGATGACCAGAAAGCAAGATAAACCCGAGGTTTCTGAAGGGGGGCCGTCCGGGCTAAAGTAGAGACCACCATTTTTATTTTATCCTGAAAAAAGCCGCACAGATAGGCAGCTCTTTTTTCTTGGTTAACCCATTGTCCGATAAGCTTAATTTCTTCTAGAAGAGAAGTTAATCGTCCCTGGGAGGAGAGGACCAGCGTGGGAATACCTGTTTTTTTCTGGAGAGAAGAAGCCAGGTGAGTTTCCGATGGAGAGGTAAAAATTAGGTCGGGTTTTAAGCGAAGAAGTAGTTCCCAGTTGATGGATTCACTGGAAAGGGAGACTAAGGGCAAATCCCTCAAGCGAGGTTTAAGGAGGGGATAAAGATGATCGTAGCGGTGGATGAAGTAGTCGATTCCAATTAGTTTTTTCTCCTGTCCCAGGGCAATTAAAATTCTGGTAATTTCCGGCTGGAGAGAAAGGATACGTTTTATCTGGTGGGGGAGAACAACTTCCCTTTGCAGGTTATCTCTAATTTTAAAGGGGTGTTTTGACTTTTGAATGGAGAAAGATGGTAAGGAGAATAAACATATTTCCAGAAGCAATAAAGACATCATCAGGTAAAATTTCTTTGGTCTATTTACCATTTTTTCCCGAATATCTTCTTTGACTATTTTATCTTAAATTTCGGAGAGTTAATAACTCCGGTCTCTTTAATCAGGTTGGTTTCATCACCTGAGCTTAGGGAAATGGCTTAGATTAACCATTATTAAAAGATGACCAGGGTGTCGATAATGGCCAATATATAAATGTTTATCCAGATTGTTCCTCCAGGTTGAATTTTCTCCTAGGAAGAGAGAAGTTATAAGAATTTCTTGACTTAGAAGAGGTGAAAAAAGCCTCCATAACTGAAATGATTGAAAGAAGATTATGGGTGGTTGGCGCCAACTGGCGTCTCTGAAGTAGTGCATTATCTGAAGGGAATTGGGCAATGGGAGAAACTTCCGGCTCGAAGAAAAACATAGTAATTGGGGGGTGAAGACAATAATTTAAAGGGTCATGACAGGGTTCATCGGACTTTGGCCCCGGCGGGAACATCTTCGACGAAGAAAGGAATTACTGCCCGGCCGTTAACATCAGCCGCCAGGAGCATAGTTTGGGACTCAATACCTCGAATGACTGCAGGTTTTAAATTTGCTACCACCACCACTTTTTTCCCAATTAAGTCTTGGGGTTGATATTCTTCAGCAATGCCTGAGACCATTTGTTTGGTTTCCTCCCCCAAGCTGACTTGGATTTTATAAAGTTTGCGGGTTCCTTCCACTTTTTCCACACTAAGAATTTCACCCACGCGTAGGTCCATTTTCATGAATTCTTCAAAGCTGATTGTCGACATTTTCGCCTCCTTGGTTATTTTCTTAGTAGCAGGTGTTGGCGAGGCCTTTTCCTTGAGAAAATCCTCTAGCCTTACTCGGGGAAAAAGAGGCACCGGAGGAGAGATAGCTTCTTCCGGAAGCCAAGTCTCGAATTGAAACTGGTCATAGGTTAACTTAGATAAAGCCGTTTTTTCCCCCAGCATTTGCCAAATCTTTTCCGCCGAAGCAGGCATAACGGGGTAGATAAGCAAGGCAATCCCTCGGAGGGCACAGCCTGTTTGATACAGAATTCTAGCTAAGCGAGGGCGCGCCTCTGCCTGCCGGGCCATTTTCCAGGGTTCATTATCAGCTAGATATTTATTAACCTGGTTGATATAGCTCCAAATTTCTTCTAGAGCTCGATTGATAGCCAGTTCGTCATAAAAGGCTATCGCTTTAGTTTTGGTTTGGTTAAAGGCTTCCCGAAGATGACGGTCGGATTCATTTTCAGGGGCAGGTTGCTCCATCTTACCTTGGAAATAATTTTGAATCATGGTGAGGGTGCGGTGAACTAAATTTCCCAGGTCATTGGCCAGATCAGAATTGACTCGGTGTAGGAATCCTTCATGGGAAAAATTGCCATCCAGTCCAATGGGCACCTCGCGGAGAAGGAAATATCGGAGAGGATCAGGGCCAAAATCTTCCAGAATTATACGTGGATCGAGCACATTTCCCTTGGATTTGGACATTTTGGTTTCATCTTTCAGCCACCAGCCATGGGAGTAGACAATTTTCGGTAGAGGCAAACCTGCCGCCATAAGAAAAGCTGGCCAGAAAATGGCGTGGAAACGGAGAATATCCTTGCCAATGAGATGGATATCAGCCGGCCAAAATTTATGAAAGAGAGACGAGTTCCAACCATAACCAATGCCAGTTAAGTAGTTATGAAGGGCATCGAACCAAACATAGATGGTATGAGCAGGATCGTTAGGGACAGGGATGCCCCATTTGACCGTAGTTCGGGTGATGCTTAAATCTTTGAGGCCTTGGCGAACGAAACTGACAACTTCATTCATTCTGGATTGGGGGCGGACAAAATGAGGATTCTGCTGGTAAAAAGCCAGAAGTTTTTCTTGGTAAGCCGAAAGGCGAAAGAAGTAACATTCTTCAGCCACCTGAGTGGCTTTTTTGCCACAATCAGGACAAGTCTTAAGTCCATCCTCATCTAAGGGAATGTCTTCAGTAAGAAAATTTTCACAGGAGACGCAATACCAGCCCCGATAAATTCCTTTATATATATCTCCCTTTTCTTTAAGTTGTTGGAATATTGCCTGAACGCCTTTTTCGTGGAAATCAGCCGTGGTTCGGATGAAAAAGTTATAATCGATGAGGAGGTCCTGCCAGAGTTGTTTAAATCTACCTACTACTTGGTTAGCCAGTTCAATAGGCGAAAGATTTTTTTCTGCCGCGGCTTTTTCAATTTTTTGTCCATGTTCATCAGTGCCAGTGAGAAAATAAACTTCTAAACCAGCTAGTTTTTTATGACGGCTGACTGCATCAGCAATAATTGTCGTATAAGCATGCCCGATATGGGGGACATCATTGACATAATAAATCGGCGTGGTGATATAAAATACTTTTCTTTTGGCCGAGGATTTAAGCTGATTCTCGTCCACCGGAAGTGCCTCCTCTGATCAAAGTCATTGCTTCGGCCCGGGTGGCCGCATTAGTCCGAAATGATCCCCGAACAGCTGAAGTGACAGTGATGGATTTGGGTTTTTTAGCCCCGCGCATTGACATGCACATGTGCTCAGCTTCAATAACTACCATTACTCCCAGGGGATTTAAGTGTTGCTGGATAAGGTCTGCGATTTGTTTGGTTAATCTTTCTTGGACCTGGAGACGGCGGGCTAAGATTTCAATAACCCGGGCAATTTTACTGAGCCCCACGATTCGGCCACCTTTAGGGATGTAAGCTACATGAGCAACTCCGGCAAAGGGAAGAAGGTGATGTTCGCACATCGAGTAAAGGGGGATGTTTTTGATCAGAACCATCTCATCATGTTTTTCGCCTTGAATCGGACGCAGATGTTGGGCTGGGTCTTCTTCAATGCCTCCCAGTATTTCCTGAAACATTCTGGCTACTCGTTGAGGGGTTTCTTTAATGCCAGAACGGTTGATATCTTCGCCCACACCTTCCAAAATAAGTCGGACTCCTTTTTCAATCTTTTTTAGATCCAACGTTTTCTCCTTCTCTTCTTCTGACTTTCTTCTTAGTTCTTCAGCTTAATTTTACCAACCTCTTAGAAAATTTGAAATGAGGAATTTAATTATTTTAATTATTTTTAATTATTTCTATTTTAAATTCAAAATTTTTTTAGAGGCTTCTTCCATAACTTTTTTCAAAGGCAACCTTTTTTTTCGGGCTATTTTCAGACAATCTTCATATTCAGGCTGGTGGTTAATTTCTTGACCCTTAAACCGAGCAATTTTGACTCGCACTTTTTCGCCAAAGACTTCAATATTCCTGGTTTCTCGCTGGAGAATATATCGGCTAACGGGGAAAAAGCGAAGCCCGATGGTCGTGGTTTCTTCAAAAATGGCCTGGGTTAAACGATCCAGGTTTTTTTTATCCGCGAGGAGGGTTAATTTTGTTCCCAGGCGGTTCTTTTTCATGGTGACGGGGGTAAGAAAGGCTTCGCGAGCCCCTAGTTGGAGGGCCTTTTCCAGGAAGGCTCCTAAGAGTTGGGGTGTCGTCTCATCCAAATTAGTTTCTATCTGGAAAATTTGTTCTTCAGGAGAAAAATCGGCTTGGTTTCCTAGAAAAACTCGCAGCAGATTAGGAAATTCGGGTAAGTTTCTCGAACCGGCACCATAGCCAATGCGTTGATAATTCAGTTGGGGAAAAGCTAAAAATTCTTTTGCTAGTGTTTTAATTAAGGCCGCCCCCGTCGGGGTAACCAATTCTACAGGAGGGCCAGAAGAATAAACGGGGATTCCTTTGAGTAATTCTGCTACAGCCGGAGGTGGTACGGGTAAGACACCATGGGCCGTCTTAACAAATCCACCCCCTAGATTAAGAGGGGATGAATAGATGTGGGTTACCTCGAGCTCTTCCAATAAGAAACATGTTCCCAAAATATCCACTAGGGCATCATCGGCGCCAGCTTCGTGAAGATGAGCCTTTTTTGGTGAGACTCCATGAACTTTAGCTTCAGCCAAAAATAGATTTTCAAAAACCGCCAGACTTTTATCTTTTACTTGGGAAGAAAAACTTGAGTTAAGAATAATTTTTTCTATTTCGCGGAAAGTTCGGGGCGGTGAGGGCGATGGATGGAGATTAACTTTAACTCGGGTGGCCTGAAGAGAGGCTCTTTTAACTCGCGTAATTTCCAGAGAAAGGGGGAGATGGAGACGAGAGATAGCCTCTTGAAATTTTGGCGCAGAGTAGCCCAAATCCAAAAGAGCGCCTAAAAACATATCTCCACTTACGCCCGAAAAAGCATCCAGATAGAGATAGTGCATGGTTATTTCTCAGTTTTCCGGGCTTTGGTTGTCCTATTTTTGCCTAGGCTGGCCGATGAATTTTTCTCTAGGGCTTGAAGAAGAGCTTGATGGATTTGGGGGAGTATTTCTCCTGCTCGACCATAAAAGTTGAATTGGGCTACGGAAGCCAAAGGCGTGGGTTCAGCGTTTATTTCTATGAGCAAAGCCCCATTTTCCGCTGCAGCTACGGGCAGAGAAGCGGCTGGCTGGACGATAGCAGAAGTGCCGATAGAGAACATGACTTCACATTCGTGGGAAAGACGGAAGGCTTCGCTCAGGAGGGCACTATCGAGTGATTCTCCAAACCAGACAACGTGCGGCCGAAGTAAGCCTCCACAGTCGGGACAATGAGGAGGGATTTCCGGGAGAGGAGTTGTCCGGTTTTCAAAGACAGTGCCCTCATCCACACATCTCATTTTCCAGATATTGCCGTGAAGTTCCAAGAGGCGGCGTGAACCAGCTTGCTGGTGAAGTCCATCAATATTCTGAGTAATTAGCCAAAATGAGGGAAAAATATTTTCCCACTTAGCCAATGTTAGATGGGCGGGATTAGGTTGCTTATCGGCTATGAGTTGGCGGCGCCAGTCATACCATTCCCAAACCAGGCGAGGATTAGAGATGAAAGCATAAGGAGTAGCCAGTTCTTCGGCCCGATATTTTTTCCAGAGGCCATCACGCCCCCGAAAGGTAGGAATGCCTGATTCTGCCGAGACACCAGCCCCGGTCAAAACCACGACTTTCTTCGCCTGGAGGAGATGGGGAATTAAGTCTTCTATTGATGAAGAAGATTTCATTTCAATTCTCCTTTTTCCCATAATAATTAAATTTAGAAGAAAAGGCAAAATGTACGAAAAATTGGATTGAATCCAATAAAATGTATTAAGTTATCGTTCCAATACGAATAAATTTGATGTCCAGAGACTTTATGCTTTTAAAGACTTGGTTTTAAAGACGTGATTACCGTGAATCTTCTATTTAAGGAAGAAAACTCATGTAGACCTGGTTCTGCTTGACTTGAATGGAGGAAGATTATATATCTATCTTCTTTCATTATAACTTGCTAAGTGAGAAGGCCACCCAGGAAGAGAAGGAGTGAGCATGGTTGGAAAAAAAATAAATAAGAATATTCCTCAAGTGGAAATAGGCATTATTGGAGGAACTGGTTTATATAATTTAGAAGGTTTGGGAAGCTTGGAGGAAATTTTCCTTGAGACTCCCTTTGGTTCGCCTTCTGATGCTTATTTAATCGGCGAGATAGCCGGGAAGAAAGTAGCCTTTTTGAGCCGTCATGGTCGAGGCCATCGTTATTTACCGGCTGAAGTTAATTATCGGGCTAATATTTTTGGGTTCAAACTTTTAGGGGCAAAGAGGATTCTTTCGGTAAATTCGGTGGGTTCGCTTCAGGAAGATATTCATCCTCGGGATATTGTCTTACCTGACCAATTTTTTGATCGTTCCCGGCGACCCAACACTTTTTTCGGCCAGGGAGTGGTGGCTCATATCAGTTTTGCTCAACCGACTTGTCCGGACTTGAATCAGCATTTGTTCACCCTGGCTCAATCGTTGAATTTGCCGGTTCATCTCGGGGGTACGTATCTTTGTATTGAAGGGCCAGCCTTTTCTACCCGGGCTGAATCCCGGGTTTACCGTCAATGGGGCTGTCAGATTATTGGCATGACTAGTGCTACTGAGGCCCGTTTGGCCCGAGAGGCAGAGATATGTTATGCTTCTATTAGTCTGGTGACTGATTACGATGTTTGGCGGACGGAAGAAGAGTCTGTTTCAGTCGAACTTATTTTGGAAAATCTTCAGCACAATATAGCCAATGCCCAAACTTTACTGGCTCGCGCTTTGGAAAGTATTCCAGCTGTTCCCGAAGCCGGAGCTTGTCCTTGTCCGACTGCTCTTGAGAACGCCTTGGTTACTGATCCGGCAGTTATCCCTCCTGCAATCAAAGAAAATCTCTTACCCCTCATCGGCCGGTATTTGAAGAAGTAAAAATTAATAAAGGTCAAGAAATGAGTCTAGTAATTGTTGGTTCCCTAGCTTTTGATACCATCGAGACACCCTCTGAACGTCGAGAAAGGGTTATAGGAGGTTCAGCTACTTATTGTGCCTTGGCGGCTAGTTATTTTACTTCTCCTTATTTGGTGGGGGTAGTGGGGGAAGATTTTCCTCAAGAAGTAATAAAGTTATTTCAACACCGTGGGATAGATTTGACAGGGCTAGAAGTAAAAGAAGGACGGACGTTTCACTGGGAAGGACGTTACGGTCATGATCCCAATCATCGTTTAACTTTAAAATTGGAGCTTAATGTTTTTGGTGATTTTCATCCCTCCTTGCCCCGGAAATATCGCCAGGCCGGAATAATTTTTCTGGCTAATATCGATCCGGATCTGCAGGAGGAGATTCTTCATCAAGTGGTCAATCCTCGCTTGGTAGCTATGGATACGATTGACCACTGGATCAAAAACAAGCGAGAGGCTCTTTTCCGTGTGTTGAAAAAAGTAGATATTTTATTAGCCAACGAAGAAGAGATTAAATTACTTACTGACGAAATTAATTTAATTCGGGCGGGACGGAAAATTCTCCAATTGGGGCCTGAGCTGGTGGTTATCAAAAAAGGCGAACATGGAGCTCTGGTGTTAGGGGAAGGTTGGGTTTTTGGTGTGCTGGCTCATCCTTGTGAAGAGGTGATTGATCCCACGGGAGCCGGTGATTGTTTTGCCGGGGGTTTTTTGGGTTATTTGGATAGAGTCCGTCAACTTAGCCAGCGGGCCATTAAACGCGCGGCTGTTTATGGTAGCGTGATGGCCTCTTTTGCTATTGAAGATTTTGGGATTGAAAGATTGAAGAATTTGAAGGAGGAAGAAATAAAGGAACGCTTTCTGGAATTTAAAAAATTAGTTTCTTTTGCTTGAAATAAAAAATTAGAGAAAAGAGAGGAGAAGCAATGTCACCAAAGAAAATGCCCCTGGAGCCTTTTAAGATAAAAGCTGTAGAAAAAGTTAAATTGACCACCCGGGAAGAAAGAGAAAAGATTCTCCAGGAGGCCGGCTATAACATTTTTGCTGTGCCGGCTGAGAAAGTATTTATAGATCTTTTAACCGATTCCGGTACGGCCGCCATGAGCGATCAGCAATGGGCTTGGATGATTACTGGAGATGAGGCTTATTCCGGTTCCCGGAGTTATTTTCGTTTTGAAGCCACCATTCTTGAGATATTTGGCTTTAAGCATGTAATTCCCACTCATCAGGGAAGAGCTGCCGAGCGATTGCTTTTTGAGGCTGTGGTCAGAGAAGGCAAACACATTCCTAACAATATCCATTTTGATACCACCCGGGCTAACATTGAAGTTAGAGGTGGAGTGGCGGTTGATTTAGCGGGGGAGGAGGCATATGACCCGGATAGCCCCGCTTTGTTTAAGGGAAATATGGATGTGGGCCGCTTGGAAGAGTTCCTTCGAGAAAAGGGAAAGGAAGAGGTGCCTTTAGTCATGATCACCGTGACCAATAATTCAGGTGGCGGTCAACCAGTTTCCATGGCCAATATAAAGGCTGTCAGTAAGATCTGCCGAAAGTATGGAATTCCTTTATTTTTTGATGCCTGCCGCTTCGCTGAGAACGCTTATTTCATTCAGCAGAGGGAATCGGGCTATCAGCATAAATCAGTGCGAGAGATAGCCCGGGAGATGTTCAGTTATGCTGATGGAGCCACCATGAGCGCCAAGAAAGATGCTCTGGTGAATATCGGTGGTTTCATAACTTTAAATGATGATGATTTGGCGGCTGAATTAATAAATCGGTTGATTATTTCGGAGGGTTTCCCTACTTACGGGGGTTTGGCTGGGCGGGACTTGGAAGCCATAGCTCAAGGTTTGAGGGAAGGAGTTGAGGAGGATTATCTTGAATACAGGGTAGGTCAGGTGAATTATCTGGCTGAATTGCTGAAAGAAGAGGGTGTACCGATTTATCAACCGCCGGGCGGCCATGCTGTCTATGTGCTGGCTGATCGTTTTCTCTCCCATTTACGGCGGGAAGAATATCCCGGTTGGGCTTTATCGGTAGCTTTGTACCGGGAAGCAGGCATTCGAGCTTGTGAAATTGGTGGAGTTATGTTCGGTCGGCGGGATGAAGAAACGGGTCAAATGGTTTTTCCTCGTTTGGAATTACTCCGCTTGGCTGTGCCCCGCCGGGTCTACACTCTCTCCCATCTACATTATATTGCCGAGGCGTTTGCTTCTTTGGCTGAGAAAAAAGAATCAATCAAGGGAATGCGGATAGTCTATCAAGCTCCTTATCTGCGCCATTTTACGGTTAAGATGGAAGAAATTTCCTGATGGAGGCAGGAAGGAGATTATAGAAAATTTTAGGGCCCGGTCTTCACCTGTTTTCTTTGAGGGTAGACTTGGGGAGTCAGATTTTCACCTTACCCAAATCAATGGAAATTCTCAGAGAATCCAGCGTGAGCAGCCAATCCGTCAGGGTCTTCACCTTTTACCTTTGATAGGAAGGGGGGCAAGATCACTAGAGAAAGACTCTTTATTCATTTTATAAAATTGACTTTTCTTTTGATTCAAAGGTCAAAAGTGAAAACCTAGTCTCAATCGTTCCTTTGACCTCAAAAGGGAAAAGTAGGTACCCGCACCTCCAGCTCACCTATGGGTTATTTGTGGAGTGAACCTGAGGCGAACTATTTGATGCGGTAGAACCACATTAAAGGCAACCAGAGTTGGTGGCCATAAGGAATTTTTTTATGATTAACCAGAATTTCAGTGTCTTCCCAGTCATGAACCAAATTAAAGAGTTGGAATAGTTCTTCTACTTCATCCGGTGTGTAAGTGGCCGAGTGTTTTTTCCACTCTCCTTGGCCTTCTTCCTGATAGGTGGGATTTTTCTGGGCTAACTCCACAGCTTTTTTATAATTATTAGAGAGATGATGGCCGAAGCGAACGGTTATTTTAAAAGTTTTGGCTTTGGTTCGAGGAAAAAGGATAGAATCTAGCTTTTCTTTAATAGCGTCAGTTTCCTTCTTAGTCACCCTACTTTACCTTTCTTCTGGATGGCAATAAAAGTTTATCGGATGTGGTAAGAGAAAGTCAATGGTCAGAAGATCAATAGCTCAGGGTTCTCCTTATTTTGGGCTCCGATCTTCACCTTTCCCAAATCAATGGAGGTTATCAGAAAATCTAGCGTGAGCAATCGATTGGGTCCGGTGTTCATTCCTGTTCTTTGAGTGGAACGAATCAAGATCCCTATAGAAAGGCTCTTAATCGGCCGGCTGAGGCCTGGAGGGGAAAGTCTACAGGAGGGTCAAGATCCATAGATAATAGAAAGACTTTTCCTTCTATAAATTAGAAGCCTTACTTTTCCTATTGGTTCAGGGATGAAAAATGAACACCTGCTCCCCAATCGTTCCTAAAGCCCTGAGGCCAAAAGCTCATGTCTTTAGTTTTCATTATTACCAATAACTTCTTATTTTTATTATAATTAATCGGAGGATAAAGGTTGTGGTTAAAACGAGACGGTCTTTATCCTGGCCGTAAGCCGGAAGTAACCTTGTTGATAATTGAGGAATTAGAAAAGCAATGAAAGTTGATGATTTTGATTATTTCCTCCCTCCAGAGTTAATTGCGCAGCAACCTTTGAGAAGGCGGGATTCCTCTCGCTTGATGGTAGTCGATCGGGCTAAGAGAGCAATTTCTCATCACCGTTTTCGGGAATTACCGAATTTTTTTCAACCAGGGGATCTATTAGTGATCAATGTTTCTCGGGTTCTGCCAGTCCGAGTCTGGGGAAAGGTGGGCAGCCGAAAAGTAGAATTTTTGCTCGTAAAACCTTTGCCTTCCGGTGAATGGGAAGTCCTCTGCCGACCCGCTCGAGTGGTTAAAGTAGAGAGAGAAGTTGTTTTTTCTAGAAATTTAGAAGCGAAGGTAGTGGGAACTGGGCCGAGAGGTCGGCGTCTTCTTCGTTTTAATCAAAATAATGTTTTGGCAGAAGTCAAAAAAATAGGTTTTGCTCCCTTGCCTCCTTATATCAAAAGGCCTTCCGAAGATTGGCAGCAGCGGGCTTATGACCTTCGCCGTTATCAAACTATTTATGCTCGGGAAGAGGGTTCAATTGCTGCCCCTACAGCTGGTCTTCATTTTACCCCCAGTATTTTGGAGAAAATAGTGGCCAAGGGAATTGAGGTTGTTCAAATAACTCTCCATGTTGGGTTAGCCACTTTTCAGCCAGTTGAAGTCGAAGAGGTGGAGGAGCATCGTTTGGGTGAGGAGAGATTGGCAATTTCACCTGAAGCGGCCGATAAAATAAACCAGGCTAAGAGAGAGGGACGAACAATAATAGCTGTAGGCACCACCACAGTTCGGGCTTTGGAAAGTGCCTACGACGGCCAGAAAATAGTACCAGGCCAGAGGATGACCAAACTATTTATTTATCCCGGTTACAAATTTCAGGTAGTTGATCGGCTCCTAACTAATTTTCATCTCCCTCGGTCGACTTTATTAATGCTAGTAGCAGCCTTGGCCGGTCGGGAATTTATTTTGGAGGCTTATCAAGAAGCTGTTCGACACCGTTACCGCTTTTATAGTTATGGCGATTGCATGCTTATTTTATGAAGAAAATCAAGGCAATAAATATTAGGAATTTATAATTTTTAGATACCTTGAGGATCCATTAATGTCGTTGAAGTAAATTGATTCTGTCCAACTCTATTTGGCTTTTTGGTGAATATTCATATTTTGAGAATATCAGTTAAAGTTTTTCTATCTCAAAATTGGCAGCCAGAATCCTTTAGAAATTGAAGAGTTATTCTTCTTCTTCAGGTGTTTTGAAAAGTTTTTTTTGTGGTTCAGAGAAAAGAGAATAACCAAGGTGTTGATAGGCTTTGGCTGTGACTTTCCTCCCCCGAAGAGTTCTTTCCAAAAAGCCGATTCGCATAAGAAAAGGCTCGTAAATTGATTCAATCGTATCTTTTTCTTCATCAATAGCCGCCGCAATAGTATTAATACCCACTGGCCCTCCATTGAAGTTCTCAATGATGGTCTGAAGAATCTTCCGGTCGACTTCGTCCAGACCTAATGAATCTACTTCCATCATATCCAGAGCTTCCAGAGCCCCCGGACCAGTAATCCGACCATCACCTTTGACTTCAGCGTAATCTCTCACTCTCCGAAGAAGACGATTGGCCACCCGAGGAGTCCCCCGAGAACGGCGGGCGATTTGCTGTGCTCCTTCATCGTTGACTTCCACTCCTAAAATAGCCGCCGAGCGTTCAATAATTTTGACCAAATCTTCTTCCTGGTAATAATCCAGCCGATGAATTATGCCGAAACGACTCCGTAAAGGGGGAGTAATCCGTCCGGCGCGGGTAGTGGCCCCGATTAAAGTGAATTTTTTCAGTCGAAGTTTATGACTACGAGCCGCTGGGCCTTGACCGATAACTATATCCAAGCTGAAATCTTCCATAGCCGAGTAAAGTATTTCTTCGACAGAGGGATGAAGTCGGTGAATTTCGTCGATAAAAAGAATTTCTCTTTCCTGAAGGTTCGTTAGGATAGCCGATAGGTCACCAGCTCTTTCAATGACGGGCCCTGAGGTAGGTTTGAGACCCACACCCATTTCCCGGGCAATTAAATAGGCTAAGCTGGTTTTGCCTAAACCGGGTGGGCCATAAAGGAGGACATGATCTAGAGCCTCCTGACGGCGACGCGCTGCTTCAATAAATATTTGTAAATTTGTTTTGACTGTTTCCTGACCAATAAACTCATCAAAGCTACGGGGACGGAGACTGTCTTCAAAGAGGAGATCTTCCCGAGAACGAACCGGGCTGAGGATATCTTCTTGGCGGCGAAATTCACTCTTTTTCATCAGAGGATCACTTATAATCTATGATTTCTGGGGATAGATATTGAAGAGAATAAAGATTTTTTGGAGAAGGCCGTTGAACCTGAGTGGATCCGTAAGAGGGATGATTCTGGTTATTAAACTCGCCCTGTTTTTGAGAGTCATTATTGCTCATTAGATTGATTATTACTGGTCGTCTCTTTGTTAAGAGTTTTCTCTTTGTGGTTATCATTATCATCTTTAATTTATTCTGATTCTTTATTTGTTGGTTTTTTCTCTTCTTCTTTGTATTATACTTTGGCCAGTCGTTTCAAGCTTTCTTTAAGCAGAGTTTCTAGCCCTGCCTCGGCTCCCAAGCGGCGAATAGTTTCGTCGACAATTTTTTCCACTTCTTTTCTTTTAAACCCCAAATTTATTAAAGCCGAAAGGATGTCCTCTTTTTCACGAGAGGTTGGGGAAGTAATAACTCGTTCTTTAATTTCAAGTTTTTCTTGGAGTTCAACAGCGATGCGTAAAGCAGTTTTTTTACCAATACCAGGAATCATGGCTAATCGAGCCACATCAGCTTTGCGGATAGCTTCTTCTAAATCGGCCGTTTCTATCCCAGAGAGAATATTGAGGGCAATTTTGGGGCCGATGCCTGAGATGCTGATGAGCTTTAAAAAAAGTTCTCTTTCTTCCCGAGAGGAGAAGCCATAGAGAGCCAGGCTATTATCAGTCACATGAGTATAGACAAAAAGTTCAGCTGGTTCATTTATTTCTCCGAGGTGGAAATAGGTGGAGAGAGGGATATGACAACAATAGCCCACTCCTCCAATATCCAAAATTACCTGATTGGACTCTTTCTGAATAATTGTCCCTTTGAGGTAAGCAATCATTGAGTGTTCCTATCTTTAACAGGATGAGAAGCCCTGGCTTCTTCAATTTTCAAGCGAAAAAGACGGGTGTTAAGATGGCAATAGGCAGTGGCTAGAGCGTCGGAAGCATCGTGGGTGAGAGTGGAGTTCTGAAGGTTCAGAAGGTTTTTAATCATTATTTGGACTTGTCTTTTGTCTGCCTGGCCGTAACCGGTGACTGCTTTTTTTATTTCCCGAGGAGAATATTCGAAAAGAGGAATTTTTTGAGAGGCCACAGCCACGAGAACCGCTCCTCGGACCTGTCCCAAGGTGAGGGCGGTCCGAATGTTACGAGCATAGAAAGGATTTTCGATGGCCACTTCGTCAGGGCAATGACGGCTAATAAGTTCTTCGACGGCTAACCGGATATGATTAATTTTATCTTGAAGTGACTGTCGGGGAGAGGTTTTGATGACCCCATAGTCAATGACGGCTACTTCTTGGGCCACTTGTTCAACCAAACCAAATCCTGTAGCTTTTAAACTGGGGTCAAGTCCAAGAACACGCATCACTTAATTCTTTTTGCCGAGTGTCTTAAACACTTTTCTTAGTCTGGAAGGCGCCTGAGGCCAGTCCATAGACAGGCTTAGTTGGAGTATTGAGCAATTTCCTCTTCTTCAATATCAAAGTTGGCCCAGACGTTTTGAACATCATCATGATCTTCCAGTTCTTCCATTAATCGGAGTAATTGTTGAGCTTGTTTACCCTGGACTTTGACATAGTTTTGAGGGATGTAACCAATTTTTGCGGTGGAATACTCAATGTTATTTTCTTTGAGAGCTTGAACAACTTGGTCGAAGTTTTCTACCGAAGTGAAAATTTCGTAATTACTACCATCATCCTTGAGGTCTTCGGCACCCGCCTCGAGAATTATTTCCAGAAGATCATCTTCTGAAGCGCTAGATTTCTCAACCACGATGTAGCCTTTGCGCTTAAACATCCAGGCAACACATCCGGATTCGCCTAGGTTGCCGCCGTTTTTTGAGAAGATATGCCGGAGTTCGGAAACCGTCCTGTTTTTATTATCAGTTACAGCTTCGACAAAGATGGCCACCCCCCCCGGACCATAACCTTCATAAGTAACTTCTTCAAATTTTTCGCCTTCTAACTGTCCGGTTCCTTTTAAAATAGCTCTTTTTATGTTTTCCGAAGGCATATTGACGGCTTTGGCATCAGCAATAGCTTTTCTCAGGCGAGGATTGGCTTCAGGATCGCCTCCCCCCAATCGGGCCGCCACCTGAAGCTCTCGAATTATTTTAGTAAAGATTTTGCCTCGCTTGGCATCCTGAGCTGCTTTTTTATGACGGATTGAATGCCATTTAGAATGTCCTGACATATTCTCTCCTTTACCGCCTTTTTCGAAAATTTTATCATATTTTAAGGTATAAAAAAAGAAACTCAGAGGGAAGAGGCTTGTGGCTTGATTGATGAACTAATTTTAAGATGATTTTTTGGTCAAAAACTCATCTTTTTTGAAGCGAGGAAATTAACCTCTTGTTGGACAAGATAGGCCAGTTTTCCTTTAGCCTGAAAAGAAATACTCAGAGGTGTAACTGAGGGGGCTCAAGGCCAAAGGTTAGAGGGAGAATCTTTTTCTTTTAAAACTGGTAAGTTCTGGCCATGATCTGTAAGGATTTCACTTTAGCAGTTTTCTTCCGCTCCCCCTCATTATTTTGTTGAAAATAAGTTATAATTAATAAGTATTTGAGTCCAAAAGGATTACAGGATTGATAAAGCTTTCAATATAAAAAGAATTTTAAAAGAATTGAAACTCGGCTCCACTTGAAAGAAACAAGAGAGATAAATTATGACGAAAAAGAAGGTAGCTGTAGCTATGAGCGGGGGAGTGGATTCTTCGGTGGCGGCTAGTCTTCTTTTGCAGAGAGGCTACGAAGTAATTGGTCTGACAATGGAGCTTTTTAGCTTGCCCAAAGAATTTTGTCATCAGGAAGGGTTCAGCAGTTGTTGTGGAAAAGGTGCGGTGACTAGCGCCAATGCGGTGGCGGCCCGATTGGGTATCCCCCATTATTTGGTTGATGTTAAAGAAGATTTTAAGAAGTATGTTGTTGATAATTTTTGTCAAGAATACCGTCGGGGCCGGACTCCTAATCCCTGTATCCGCTGTAATCAATATCTTAAGTTTGGTCTTCTTTGGGAGAAAGCGCGCCAATTGGGAGCGGATTTTTTAGCTACCGGTCACCATGCTCGGATTGAATACAATCATCATCATTCTTTATATTATTTAAAGAAGGGAAAAGACCCCGCTAAAGATCAATCTTATTTTCTCTATCCTCTTACTCAAGAACAATTAAGCCACACTCTTTTTCCGGTGGGTGAATATTCGAAAAAAGAAATAAGAAAACTAGCTCGACAGTTGGGTTTGCCTTCAGCCGAAAGAGCCGAGAGTCAGGAGATTTGTTTTATTCCTGATAGAGACTATGTGCGCTTTCTCAAAGAGAGAATTCCTGAAGCTTTTCGTCCAGGCAAGATACTGGATGAGTCAGGTCGGCAGTTAGGTACTCATCAGGGCATCCCAGCTTATACTATTGGCCAACGGCGGGGAATGGGAATTGCTTTTGACCATCCTTTATATGTAGTGGCCTTAAAGGCCGAAAAAAACGTGATCATCGCTGGTCCTGAATCTTCTCTTTATTCCTCCGCTTTGGTAGCTTCCCAAATAAATTTTATTATCCCTCTGTCGTCAGATTCTTTTGAGGCTCAAGTTCGAATTCGTTATCGCCATAAGGAAGCAGCTGCCAAAGTATTCTGCCTGGATAATGACCACGTCAAGGTGGTCTTTCGTCGTCCCCAAAGAGCCATTACTCCGGGTCAGTCGGTGGTTTTTTACCAAGGAGATTGTGTGATAGGGGGAGGGGTGATTGAGAAAGTTCTACCTCAATAGAAACAGTTGAAGAAACTAGATCTTCTCCTTTGACGGTCGAGTTGTTAGATTGTATTTTTAATCAGAGTCTAATTGGGTAACTTATGGAGAAAAAATTCATTTTTTTGTTGGTGGGCTGACTTCTAGCTGCTATTTTTTAATATCCGAATTTTAGTAAGTTAAATAACTAATACTTTGTTCTTGATTTAACTGGGAATAGTTCCGGCAGAAAAATAAATTTTGGTTCATCGCAATAATGAGTACCTGATTTGAGAAAAAGAGGGCATCTGAATAAGTTCCTCTTATAAAAAATTAAACGAGAAAGGAGGAACTCAAGATGCCCCACGCAATATTATATCATGGTTTCGGGATTAGAGGCTATCGACATCTTAAGACGCAATTCAAAGAAGGGTGCATTTATTTTTATCTTGTTCGCAAAAAAAAGCGTTGTTCCTTCTGCCATTCTTTC
>QMPV01000004.1 GCA_003648765.1 Candidatus Aminicenantota bacterium | reverse complement strand
TTTCCCGAATGATGCGCACTCGGCCTCGCACTCTTCTCGATTTTTTACTCATTGATACTTATAAGAATCGATTGATGAAAAAAATGGGCTTAAACCAGCCGGATAAAATTGAACTTGTTTTTGAAAAAATTGTAGGAGAAACCCTCATTGAAGATCTACCCTTGACCTTTGCCTGCAATGCTGTAGATCTTCTCAGTGGCACAGAGGTAGTCTTTACTCGGGGAAAACTAGCTAAAGCCATCCGGGCTTCTATGTCTCTTCCCTTCATTTTTGAACCAGTAAACTGGAATGGCCATCTTTTGGTCGATGGGGGCATCTTAAATAATGCCCCGGTAAAAATTGCCCGTCAACTGGGAGTAACCAAAACCCTTTTGGTAGATATTCATCGACCTCTCCAGAAAATACCTCAGGAAAACATTGCCAATATTTTCCAACTCCTGCAACGACTCATGGAAACGATGAGCCATCATTTATCATTGACCAAAATTCAAGAAGCTGATTACATTCTCCGAGTTGATGTTCCTTATGATTCTTTAGATTTTTCTCGAAGTTCAACTATTATAAAACTGGGGGAGAAAGCTACACAAGAAAATATTAACCAAATTAGAAGATTTCTTAATCTTTAAAATCACCTGACTTACTCCGGGCGATTGGCTAAAAGTCGAAAATGAGGAAAATTGACAGATTCACCATCCGTGTTAAAATTTATTCTCATCGAGTGATCCCATATTGCCAGATTTCTCTTAATCAGGGACAATGAGGATAATTCTCTTTACTGGTAAAGGGGGTGTGGGGAAAACTACTCTTTCGGCGGCCACGGCCCTCTTGGCGGCTCGACAGGGCAAAAAAACTCTCCTTATCTCCACTGACGCCGCTCATAGTTTAGGAGACATCTTTAATCTTTCCCTGGGCAACCAACCCCAAGAAATTCTCCCCAACTTATTTGCTCAGGAAGTCGACGCTCTTCAACAATTGGAAAAAAAATGGGGAGAAATTCAGGAATATTTAAAGGCGTTTTTCACTTCTCAGGGCATTGACAGCATCGAAGCCGAGGAATTGAGCATCTTCCCCGGCATGGAAGAACTTTTCAGTCTAATGGAGATTCGGACTTACGACCAAAGTGGTGAATTTGAGGTTATTGTGGTTGATTGTGCCCCCACCGGAGACACCTTAAGATTATTAAGCGCTCCAGAAATTACTCAGTGGTATCTCAAACATATCTTCCCTATCCAGCGCACAGCAGCTAAAGCGGTCCGTCCGGTGGCTAACCGATTCCTCCCCTTCCCTTTTCCTGAAGACAGCCTCTTCGAAGCTATTAAGAACCTCACCCTCCAGCTAGCTGAAATGAAAAACATCCTAGCTGATTTGAAAAAAACCTCTATTCGTCTCGTGGTCAACCCTGAAAAGATGGTCATTAAAGAAGCCCAACGAGCTTTCACTTTCTTCCATCTTTTCGGCTATAATGTGGACGCTATCCTGGTCAACCGGATGCTCCCTCCAGCAGTTACCGATTCTTACTTCCACTTCTGGAAACTTAAACAGGAAGAAAATATCCGACTCATTGAAGAATGTTTCTCTCCTTTACCTCTTTTTAAGGTTAAACTCTTTGACCAGGAGATTATTGGTGTAGATCTCCTGGAAAAGTTAGGTCGAATGCTCTATCAGGGCAAAGACCCCACCAAAATTTTCTACGCCCGTTCACCAATTAAAATCAACAAAACCGAAGTCGGGTTTGAAATGATAGTGGAGCTACCTTTTGTCAAGAAGGAAACTCTTGATCTCTCTCAAAACGGGGAAGAGTTGACCATCCGGGTGGGTCAATTTAAAAGAAACATTATCCTTCCTCATTTCCTCTCTCACTATAATATTGAAGAGGCCAGTTTCGAAAAAAACAAACTGCGGATTAAATTTAGCTTAGATTCCTAAGAAAATTCAGGGATAGGCTGTGAACGTCCAGTTGGGGTCAGCGTGGTTCAGATTTTCACCTCTCATTTTAGTCTCCCCATCAAAGGCAGCCAACCAAGGGGGATTACGTTTTCACTTTACCCACTTACGTTAAAGACAAGGCCAAGGCATATAAACCCAATTCAATAATCTTTTTATTGGATAAATCCAAATCAAAAAGGAAAGATAAAGACCTGGGACTCATTTTCCTCGATGATTGGTCCAAGATGAAGACCTCAGCCCTATTGTCTGATTAAAGAGCCTTCTTTTAGGTTAAAAGTGAAACAAGAAGAACTGGGCCTAGGACCAGGAAACTGAAATTTAATTCCTGGCTAAAATAGTGCTAAAATAATAAAGAGTTAAGTGTGGGAGGAGAGAGAATGAACGAATCATCGGTCAAAGAAATCAAAATCACCTTACCTGAAGAACTTTTTTCTCTATTTTTACCCGAAGAGACCAGAGGTCATCTAAAAAAAGCCAAAATTGAATTCTTACGGGCTCTCCGATCTTTAATTGATGCTCGAATTGCTGCTTTAGAAAAAAAGGAAACAACATCAACCCGAACCAGGAAAAAAGTGCCCATAAAATAATTCCTGGCCGGGCAACTTATCCCTAGGAAAAAAGGGATTTTTCTTATTTAAAATGGACCCTACCCACATCTTTTCCCCCTCACAAAACCCCCTAGGGGCCACCTCCTTTCGCTTATTATAATTATCAATAAAGTACCCTTAGGGGGATTGCCGAGGACCTTAACACCCACCTCAGGCTACGACAAAGGTGGATTAAAAGGGCAAAAAAAGAATTTCTTGTCATTAATCTCAATAATTATTATTCTTAAAGGTCAACAAAATGCCAAAATTATTATTGCCCCATTTTTCCTCTTTGTTTCTTATTTCCACCATCTCAAAAGGTCAATCTCACCAAGGAGGCAAATATGGACAATAAGTTTGGACCTAAAACATTCTTTTCGTTCATCTTGGCTACCAGCTTTATTTTCTTATTTTTCCTCCAAACGCATTCTTTCGCCTCTTCTTCCTCTCCATTGAAGCCTCTTCAGTACAATTTGAAGGAATTAGTTAAACAAGCAGCTGTGGGTGTCATCGCTCCGCCTGGCTTTGGCAGTTCACCCTATCGCATCGACCCCAACGGACATCTTCATGTTGTTCCGGGCACCGGCAGCATTACCTTCAATTTTCGCACAGGAGATACAGCTTATTATTTGGCAGGAGACCATGTGGAACCAGCTGTTACTCTCTATAATCTGGGTACCAGTGGCAGTCGTTCCAGTGCCGAAAGCTATGGACTCAATACTCTGGCTTGCATCGGTAACAAAGTTAAAGTTATCACAGGTGAAGCTCAGGGAAGCTGGGGATACGTTATTGGTAAACATGGAGGAGCGGAACATGTGATGGTCGATTTTCCTGACCCTAGTGTGCTGGAAAAGCTAGTTATCGGGGATAAAATGCAGATTTACACTTACGGATTAGGGATGAAATTAACTAACATCAAAGATGTGGCCGTGATGAACACCAGTCCTACTCTTATGGCTGCTCTAACTCAAGCCGGCCTGGGCATTACTCCGGAGGGAAAACTTAAAATTCCGGTGGCTCTCATCATTCCAGCTAAAATCATGGGCTCGGGTCTCGGCCGAGACCATGTCTACCGCGGTGACTATGACATTCAACTCTTCGATGAAGAAACAGTTCGCCGATACCACTTGGACCGCCTCCGCTTTGGAGATCTCGTAGCTATCATGGATGCTGACAACACTTATGGCCGGATCTATCGCCAAGGGGCGATATCAGTGGGGGTTATTGTCCATAGTCGCAGTTATGTGGCTGGCCACGGCCCGGGCGTAACCACACTTTTTACCTCCGCCACAGGGAAAATTGAGCCAGTAATTGACGAAAAAGCTAATTTAGCTTATCTTCTTGGCTTCAAAAAATTGGGAGAGAATTAAATGAGTCCTCGCTCACCAAGAAGGCGTTCTTCCCCCTTCACTTCAGGCCTAACTCTTATCCTTTTAGGAGTTCTTTTTCTGTTGATTAACCTTAATTATCTTGATTGGTCCGACCTGGCTGCTTATTTTCTCCTCGGGTTGGGACTTATCCTTCTGGTGGAAGGTTTAAGTCTAAAGTCTACCCCAGGGGCTCAACGTTCGCCTATGGGGAAAATTCTGGCTGGAATAATTCTGATAATTATTGGGGCGGGCAATATCTTCGGCCATTTCACCTGGTGGCCTCTCATTCTAATTGTTATTGGTCTCTACCTCCTTCTTTCACCAGGAAACCGTGTAAAAAGCGGCTAACGAAGTCTTTCCTAGGACAAGCCTATCTTTTTAAAAGAATGATCACTTTTTTCAAGAAATAAATTTGAATAGAAGCCATAATTGGCTTAGATTATTTAACTTGAGCCAATCTTTGTTAGAAGGAGGTTTGGCATGATATGCACCTCAATTCCCACCAAATTAAAAGTCCTGGCAATTTTTTTGGTTTCTCTGAGTCTGATGTTCTTTCTCACACAAAAGATCCAAGCTCAGGAAGATTCAGCGATTGATCAAAAAAGCCTCCAGAAACTGCTGCGTGAATTTGAAAATCTCAATCATCGCCTTGATGTTCTCCAGAAAGTGATTGATGATGTTCTCTGGTATCACCGAGTGGGCGATATTGCTTATGTAGATAAAGTCCGTATTGTTGGTCCTCCCCGCTGGAGAGAACCTAATCCCACGGCTCAAGGAGCCGGCAATCCCATCAAATTTTACACTTACGTTTTTATCCCCAAAAAAATCGACCGGAGCAAAAAATACCCTCTTCTGGTCTTTCCTCATGGCGGTGTACACAGCAACTTCACAACTTACTACACCCATATTGTCCGAGAACTTATGGCTCAGGGTTACATAGTCGTGGCTCCTGACTATCGGGGCAGCACCGGTTACGGTCGGCGGATGTACGAACTCATCGACTATGGAGGCAGAGAAGTCGAGGATGTCTTCGCCAGCCGGAATTATGTGTTAGAGAATTATGATTTCGTGGATAAAGACCGTGTCGGCATCCTCGGCTGGAGCCATGGAGGATTGATTACCCTGATGAATATCTTCGAACATCCGAAAAGCTATCAAGTCGCCTTCGCTGGAGTGCCGGTCAGTGACCTCATCGCTCGCATGGGTTACAAGACCCAAGCTTACCGTGACCTTTACTCAGCTCCCTATCATATTGGTAAAACCGCCTATGAAGATGTCAACGAATACCGCCGTCGTTCTCCTGCCTGGAACGCTCATAAATTGCAAACCCCGCTGCTCATCCACACCAACACCAATGATGAAGATGTCAATGTCTTGGAGGTAGAACATCTGATTAAATCACTCAAAGCCGCCGGGAAAAAATTTGAATACGAAATTTTCCAGGCTGCTCCGGGGGGACACTCTTTCGACCGTCTCGACACCCGCTTGGCCCGGGAAATCAGATTAAAAATATACCGCTTTCTGGCTCGCTATCTCCATCCCCCTTATCCTTTTAAAAGCGTAGCTGATCTATCTCGAGCCGGTTATCGGTGATTGGTCAGAAAAAGTGCCGAGGGTGGGACTCGAACCCACACGGAAGCGCGGCTTCCAAAGGATTTTAAGTCCTTTGCGTCTACCAATTCCGCCACCCCGGCAGAAGAAAAAAATCATTTTCTTTAAGGTTTTGAATTATATCATAGGAAGACAATTCTGAACAATATTTTTTCCGCTTTATTTGGTCAGCGTTTTTGTTTAAACTGATATCCGAAGGATGTGAGAAGCGGCCATCAAAGACGCTAAACACCATGAATTCATTCTTTCTTCTAACGGCTAACCCAGCGGCAATCAGGTTAAGAGGAGTTTTCCCTATCCACTCTAATTTCTCCTCGAAAAAGAGGCACAAATGATAAAAAAAATTACTTTAATTTCCTTAGGTCTGATCCTGATGATAGGCCTAACCCTTCTTCTGAAAAGATTTCTAACTCACCAACCTGATTATCCTTTAAAACCAGTCAACTTCTGGCAGGTGAAAGTCAACGACCATTTCTGGGCACCCCGAATGAAAACTAACCGGGAAGTGACGATTCCCTATCTCTTCCGGATGAATGAAGCCACCGGTCGGGTGGACAATTTCCGAATAGCCGCCGGACTCAAAAAAGGCCGTCACACCGGAAAACGTTATAATGATTCCGACGTTTACAAGGCCATTGAAGCCGCCTGCTATTCTTTAAAAACTCATCCTGACCCCCATTTAGAAAAACAGGTTGATGAGTTAATCACCTTGATTGGTCTGGCTCAGGAGCCGGACGGCTATCTTTTCACCACCCGAACCATTAATCCAGCTCAGCCGGCTCCTGGTTCCGGGCCGGAACGCTGGTCGAATCTCAGGGTCAGCCATGAATTATACAACCTGGGACATCTTTTTGAAGCCGCCTACGCCCATTATCTGGCCACGGGAAAGAAAAATCTGCTGAAAATCGCTCTGAAAAGCGCCGACCTGCTGGTCAAAACTTTCGGTCCAGGCCAACGCCGCGGTTTCCCTGGTCATCAGGAGATAGAAATCGGTCTGGTTAAACTTTATCGCTTGACTGGTGAGAAAAAATATCTTTACTTAGCCCGTTTTTTTCTTGACGAGCGAGGCCACTACTACGGTGGTCAAGTTTACCCTGAGAGTTCGCCTTTCCATATTTATAATTCCGATGAATATCTCCAGAACCATCAACCGGTTTTAGAGCAGAAGGAGGCCGTGGGTCACGCCGTTCGGGCCACCTATATGTACTGCGGCTTACTGGATGTCGGCGTGCTGGGTGGCTGGCCTGAATACGCCCGCACCAGTGCCCGCCTCTGGCAGGATGTGGTGCGCTCCAAACTTTACCTGACCGGTGGCCTGGGAGTAGCCAGCGACTACGAAGCCCTGGGAAAACCTTATGAATTACCCAATGAGAAAGCTTACGCCGAGACCTGTGCGGCTGTGGGTAACACTTTCTGGAACCAAAGACTCTGGCAATTGGCAGGACAAGCTCAATATATTGATGTGTTGGAAAGAATTATTTATAACGGTCTTCTCTCTGGAGTGGGCTTGAGCGGGGATAAATTTTTCTATCCCAACCCCCTGGCTTCCTCTGGTAATTACCAACGTAGCTCCTGGTTTCCGGTGGCCTGTTGTCCCGCCAATATCGCTCGTTTCCTGGCTACATTTCCCCAGTATATTTACGGCCACACAGACAAAGCGGTCTACCTCAACCTCTTTGTCACCTCCAGCACGACTCTCCCACTCAATCAAACTCCGGTGAGGATTTCTCAAGAAACCGATTATCCCTGGGCCGGCAAAATCAAAGTCACGCTTAATCCCGTTCACCCCGTCCATTTCGGTCTTTATCTTCGAATCCCCGGATGGGCCCGGGGAAAACCCGTTCCCTCTGACCTCTACCATTATCTCCAACCTCTCAGTCAACCCGTTATTGTCCGCTTGAATCAAAAAAAACTGCCCTTAAAAATAGAGAAAGGTTATCTACATTTGAAGCGAAAATGGTCACCGGGTGACACCATCGAGCTCATCTTACCCCTGGAGCCACGCCGGGTGATCGCCCACCCCAATGTAAAAGCCGACCGGGGAAGAGTGGCTATTGAGTATGGCCCACTGGTTTATTGTGCCGAAGGAGTCGACCATGGAGGAAAAGTAACTAACCTCCTTCTGCCCGATAATTCCCCTTTACAGGCGAAATTCCAAGCGGACTTGCTGGGAGGAGTAGTCGTCATTTCTGGAAAGGCTCTTGTCATTGAAACCAAAAATCAAAAGCCAAAAACCCGGGAACTTCATCTTATCCCTTACTGCTACTGGGCCAATCGCGGCGCCAATGAAATGGCCGTTTGGCTGAAACGCCGGCCGGAAAAACCCTCTTAACTCCCTAAGAAAGACAAGCCCCACCGCCTTTTCCCTTGACTTAAAGAGGCGAGAGAATTAAATTAGGAAAAGCCCGAAGCAAGAGAAAAATATGGAAAATAAAATTAAAGAAAATCTCCGTATACTTCCTCCTAAATTGAGAACCTCGGTTCTTAACTTTGTCAATCCCTTAGGCAGATTTTTCGCCCGTTTAAACATCCATCCTAATTTTATTACCATCCTGGCTCTACTGGCCGGCATCGGGGCTGGGTTTCTGTTCGCCACCGAACATCCTCTCTGGGGAAGCCTGGCTATAGTTCTTTGTGGACTCCTGGACATTCTCGACGGCAAAGTAGCCACCCAGAGTAACCGGCGGACTCTTTTTGGAGCTATCTTCGACTCAACCTTGGACAGATATTCCGAATTCGCCATTTATCTGGGGTTGGCCGTCCATTTTCGCCATCACTGGGCCCTGTGGGTCATCTTTTTCACCTTCCTTGGTTCGACCATGGTTAGCTATACCCGGGCCAGGTCAGAAGGCCTAGACATAGAATGCCGAGTGGGTTTTATGCAGCGGGCGGAACGATTGGTTATTTTAACTCTGGCGGCCATAATAGGCGTCTTGATTAATAAATTTGATATTTTAATCATCGCCGCTTTGCTTATTATCGCTCTTTTTTCCAATATCACCGCCTGGCAAAGGTTATTCTTTGTTTACCAGGTGGAAAAACAAAGAAAAGAAAAACTTTAGTCGTTAAATGACCAAATCAAACCGAGGCTCCTTCCTCTTCCTTCTACTGGCCTTGTTTTTATCCATTTCTTCCCTGCTGGCCACCGAAACCGGGGAAATCAAGGGAATTATTCTGAGTGAAGAAGGTTCCCCTCTGGTAGGAGTTAAAATCGTGGCGGAAAGCCCGGCTCTTCAAGGACAGAGAACCTCTTTTTCCCGGACCGGAGGCCTCTTCTCTCTGCCTCTGCTGCCGGTGGGTAAATACCGCTTGACTTTCACCCTGTCGGGTTTCACCCCGGTTATTCAAGAGAACGTGGTGGTTTACCTGGGTAAAGTCACCGAGTTAAAAATCATCATGAAAATCGCCCCTCTCGAAGAAGAAATTGTGGTTCAGGCCCCCTCACCGCTTATCGACCGGACCAGCGCCGATACCAGCTTCCACCTCACCTCTGAAGAACTGGAAAAATTACCGGCCTTGAATCGGACGGTGGTCGATGTCATCAAATTAACTCCCGGAGTGACCGGAGTCCGAATGAATACCCGCCGGGGAACCTCGACCGAAGGACAACCCAGTTTCCGCGGTGAAGGTGAAGAGGGCAACAACTGGGTGGTTGACGGGCTCTCTATTTCCGGGGTGCGCCTCAAAAATTCCGGCGTTAATCTCAATATGGACGCTATCGAGGAAATTCAGGTCATTTCCGACCCCTTTTCCCCTGAGTACGGCTCGGCTTATGGAGGAGTGATTAATATCGTCACTAAATCTGGCAGTAATAATTTCCACGGACAATTCTCCCTGATTTTCACCGATAAAAATCTCCAGGCCGAGCGGCAGCCTCAACTGGCCATCGTCAGTGAACCGGCTTATTTCTCCCATTATAACTGGTATCTCAATCTCGGCGGGCCCTTAATCAAGGATAAACTCTGGTTTTTTCTCTCGGATAACCTTTACAGTGATTCCGAAGAAACCAGAGAGAACACAATTGATTATCTCTTCATTCCGGCCGGTCAGAGAAATTTCAAAAGGAATAACCTCTTCAGTAAAATAACCTGGTCATTGACCCCTAATCATCAACTCAGTTTAACTTCCCTTTATCATACCGACATCAGCCAAAAAGGCGGCACCGGTCTGCCCGACCTTTATGAACGCAAGGATTTCAACGACGGTCTTATCCGGATTAATTACAAAGGTATCTTCGGTCCTGATATGTTTATCGAAGGCGGATTGGGCTATGTCCGCCGCCAATCCTTCACCCAGCCGCTGGACGGCGACCTCGGCCCGGCTCAATATTACATTGAGGACCTAGCCCGGAATATTCATAACTCCTATGGTAATATCACTGACAATCAGTGGCGGCTGGATGCCAATCTCCGTTTCACCAAATATATTGACTCCCAAGAGCTGGGTAATCACGAGCTAAATTTCGGGCTGGAATACTACGCCTTTTCTTCTGAATTCGGGGTTATCTTCAGCGGCCAGGACGAAGACCTCTTCCCCAACAATGGTTTTGATGCCGGAACCAAGTATTACTTCGATACCTGGCGTAATGAAAGAGGTACACCTACGTTTTTCTATGAATATGGAGATTTCTGGTTTCTTAACTCCGCCCATGGGTTCGGGTTTTACTTAAAAGATAAAGTTTCCTGGGGAAGAGCCGGACTGATGTTGGGCTTAAGAAGCCAGACTCAAGTATGTCTGAGTGACCAGCAGGAAAAACTCTGGAGCTGGGGGCTGGGAGACTTTCTTTCCCCCCGTTTTTACTTCACTTTCGACCTCTTAGGCGACGGAAATAATATTCTCAAGGTCGGTTGGGGGAGATTTTCCGATCTAATTACGACGATGCCTATGGGACTCTTCAACTCCGGAGCTGGATTGAGCTTTCGCACTTACCGCTGGATAGGACCCGCTTCACCTGAGCCTGAAGAGATACATCAACCTGACAACTGGGTCTTTGAAAACGAGCAGAAAAAACAGCGTTTTGAAATTGCCGAAGGAATTAAACCCAATTTCCTGACCAGGTATTTGATTCAATTCGACCGACGTCTGGGCCGCAACTGGGCTCTCTCGGCCCGCTATGTCCGCACCAAAGCCCGGGATTTACTGGAAGTGCTGGCTGTTTTTGACCTGGAGGCCGGCTATAAATTTCTCTACGACAATTTCGAACTTAAACGTCGGGATTATTCCGGGCTGGAATTGGAATTAAACGGTAAAATCGGCCAGCGTCTTTTCCTCAAAGCTTCTTACTGCCTTTCTTCGGCTAAAGGCACCAATCCCGGACAAACCGAAACCGGTTCCTGGTCCCAGGAGGAAGGCAGCACCACTTATATCGGCCTTTTCGGCAATCATCTCTACGTGCCCAATCTACCCGAATTAAAAGAATATAAAGAATATGTCGATTGGGCCCTGGGCGGTCTGGGGGGCCGAGGCATCGGCGACGAGGGCTGGTACGGCAAACTTCCCTATTCCATTGACCATAATCTCAAGATAAATTTGATTTACCTGGCCCCGGGTAACATCTCCTGTTCGGCCGCTTTTGAATATATTTCCGGCTATTACTGGGAAAAATTGGGTTATGTGCCCTTCTTTGGCGGCTATTATTCCTTTCCTGAAGGCCGCGGCTCCCGGAAAACACCACCTCATACTTACTTAGACCTGGGGCTGGAAAAAAGTTTGCTTCTCGGCCGATGGTTGAACTTGGATGACATCTTCCTGACTTTAAGAGTCGATATTTTCAACGTTTTTAACAGCCAGAAACCTGTCTCCTATGTCAAAGAGGATATTCCTATTTTCGGTCAAGTCTGGGCTCGTCAGGCACCTCGAAAAGCCCGGTTAAGTTTAAAACTCTCCTGGTAAACAATCCCCTTAAAGAGACGACTTTTTCAGAAAAAGCTCTATTCGACAGTCACGCTTTTAGCCAGATTGCGAGGCTGATCCACATCAGCCCCCCGCCGCGCCGCCAGGCAATAGGCAAAGAGCTGGAGAGGGATTAAACTCAAAAAGGGAGATAAAAGCTGATGAGTGGCAGGTAAATAGATAACTTCATCAACCTGATCAACTATTTCTTCATCCCCCTGGGTGGCCAGGGCAATGATAAAGCCCTGACGGGCTTTGACCTCTATGATATTGCTCAACATTTTTTCATAAACCCGGTCCCGGGGACAGATGGCCATGGTCGGCATTTTCTCATCAATCAAAGCGATCGGACCATGTTTCATCTCTCCTCCGGGGTAGCCTTCAGCATGAATATAAGAAATTTCCTTTAACTTCAAGGCTCCTTCCAGAGCAATGGGATAATTAACCCAGCGCCCCAGATATAGAAAATGTTCGGCGTGAAGAAAGCGGGCACTCAAGGCATCAAGCGTCTCTTTCTGGCCGAGTAAAGCCTCCACCTGCCAGGGAATCTTGCGGAAAGCCTCCAACAGGTGTAACTGTTCTTTTTCTCCTATTTCTTTTTTGATTTGAGCTGTTCCCAGGGCCAGCAAAAAAAGCGCCGTTAATTGAGCTGAGAAAGTTTTGGTGGCGGCCACCCCTATTTCCGGCCCGGCATGAGTATAATAAACTCCATCCGCCTCCCGGGCAATGGAACTTTTGACTACATTACAAATAGCCAGCGTGGGCACCCCCAGCTTTTTGACCTGCCGCAAAGAGGCCAAAGTATCGGCTGTTTCGCCCGACTGAGAAATAAAAACAGCCAGGGTGTTTTTATCTGGAATAAGATCATGATAGCGGTATTCCGAGGCGTAGATGACTTCCACCGGCACCCGGGCCAGCGTTTCAAAATAATATTTGCCTAGCAAACCCGCATGAAATGAAGTTCCACAGGCTACCAGCATTATCCGCTTGATTTGTCGGAAAAACTCAGGCGTCAAACCCGTCTCTTCTAAAAAGACCTGGCCTTTATCCAGGGCCAGCCTCCCCTCCATGGTCTCCCGAATGACCTGGGGTTGCTCAAAAATCTCCTTGAGCATGAAGTGCTTGAAGCCCCGTTTCTCAATCATTAAAGGCGACCAGGAAAGAAACTCCACCCTCTTTTCCAGCGGCTCTCCAGAAAAATTCATAAAACTGACTTGCCGGGGGGTCAGTACAGCGATTTCCCGGTCATCAAGAAAAGTCACTTTTTTGGTGTAATTCAGAAGAGGATTGACATCCGAAGCCACCAGATTTTCACCTTCTCCATAGCCCACCACCGCCGGGGGCCCCAACTTGGCGACAACTATTTTTTCCGGTTCCCGGCGACAGATAACCGCAATGGCGTAAGCCCCTTCCAGTTCTTTGGTCGCCCGTCGAACCGCCTCTTCCAGCTGTCCTGAATAATATTTCTCAATGAGATGGGCGATAACCTCTGAGTCGGTTTCCGATTCAAAATGATGTCCTTCGGCGAGAAGTTGCTGTTTTAATCGATGATAATTTTCAATAATGCCGTTGTGAACGATGACTATCCCTCCATCACAACTTTGATGGGGATGAGCGTTTTCTTCAGAAGGCAAACCATGGGTGGCCCAACGGGTATGACCGATACCACAGGAGCCCTTCAACTCCGTCTGTTTGACTTTCTCCTCTAGTTGAGAAATTTTGCCCTTGACCCGAAGTCTTTTTATCTCCTCCCCGCAGATGATGGCTAATCCGGCTGAATCATAACCTCGATACTCAAGTTTTTTGAGACCATCTATCAGGATGGTCACTGGATTTTTTGGGCCGGCGTAGCCGACAATACCACACATGGGATTACTCTTTTTTCCTTTTTTTTCGTCTGGCCCAACCTTTTTTTTCAATCTGCCGGCTGCGGGCCACGGCCAGAGCCTCCGGGGAGACGTTTTTAGTAATAGTGGAACCGGCCCCGATATAGGCTCCCCGGCCCACTTTGACGGGAGCCACGAGTTGGGTGCCTGAGCCCACGAACACTTCATCCTCAATCACGGTTTCATACTTCTTCAGTCCATCATAATTGCAGGTAATCGTTCCGGCTCCGATGTTAACCCGCTGGCCGACTTTACTATCTCCCAGATAGGATAAATGTAGGGCTTTGGAACCCGGCCCGAAATCCGTCTTTTTCATCTCAACAAAATTCCCCACCCGGGAACCCCGCCGAAGATGAGTACCCGGCCGAAGATGAGTAAAAGGTCCGACATGAGTCTCATCATCCAGACAACTACCTTCAATAACTGAAGAGGGGAAAACATGGACTTTATTCTTAAGTTTCGAATCTCGAATCAGGCAAAAAGATTCAATTTCGCATTCCCGACCAATTCTGGTCCGTCCGGCCAGAATCACCTCCGGCCAGATCACTGTATCGGGTTCAATCTCCACCTCCATCTCAATCCAGATGGAGTCAGGGTCAAGGAGAGTCACCCCTTTTTCACAAAACTCTCTGTTTCTTCGCCTCTGCAAAACTCGGATGGCCTGAGCCAGCTCAAAGCGGTCATTAACCCCGACAATCTCTTCACTCTCGGGAAGAATAAAGGGTTGGACCTTCTTGTCTTGACAAGAAAGAATCTCAATTAAATCAGTCAAATAATACTCTTTTTTAGAGTTGTCATTGCTCACTTGAGGCAGAGCCTCCAGAAGGTCCCTGATGCGGCCCAAATAAATCCCCACATTGGCCAGCTTAATCCTTTTCTCCTCAGGCGAGGCTTCCCGTTCTTCAATGACCTTGTATTTCCCTGGGGCAACTTCAACCACCCGTCCAAAACCATAAGGATTGCCCATGGTGGCCGCAACAAAAGTCAGAGCATTATTTCCCTGAAAATGAGCTTCAATCAAGGGCTGGAGAGATTCGGCCCGAAGAATAGGTAAATCTCCATTGATAATCAGCAGGTCGCGGTCAAGGAGAGAAGCCAGCTTGTCTCGGGCGGCCAGGACGGCATGAGCTGTGCCCAGTTGCTCCGCCTGAACTACAAATTGAACCCCCTCCTCCTGAAGAGCCTCGATGACCCTCTCTTTCTGGTAGCCCACCACTACCAATATATCTTCGATGCCTAAAGAACGGAGCATCTCCAGGACATGGCTGACCATGGGTTTTCCCAGAAGAGGGTGAAGAATTTTAATTAAATTTGATTTAAACCTGGTGCCTTTACCGGCAGCCAAGACCAGGGCGATGGGTTTCCTTTTCATGCCATCCGAATAATAAGTCTAAATTTCTTATCCTCCCAGAGGGGTTCAAAATCGCGCTCGTTCTGAGCCAGAATCCGGAAAAAATCATCCAATTGAATGGCTTTTTTTAAATTTTTCAAACACTCATCGGTCTGGCCCAATCGACAATAAGCATTGGCCATTAAGTAATAAAGTCTGGCCTCCTTCGGCTTTTTTTCCAGGGCTTTGTTCAAATATTCCAGAGCTTGTTCATAATCCCCCCGATTCAGAAGATAGACACTGTAGTAATAATAATCTTCAAAATCTTCTAATTTAATTTCAGGAGGATGCAGACGGTTTTCACAAATACTTAAATAAATTTGAGCCCGGTCAACGAATTCTTTTTCCTCATCATATTTTTCAATAAATTTGCGGAAGAGCTCAGCTGCCCGGGCGAAATCTTCACGACGAAAGGTTTCCACTGCTTTTTGGAAAGCCACTAAAGATTCTTCGTATTTGTCCTTTTTGGATTGATTTTTCTGAACCACTTTTATCTCCCTTTTTTCAAGAATTTAGATTGTGACATTCTACCCGACTTCAGCCCATTTGACAAGTGGAGACAGAGACTCTCTCTAGTTGTCCAATTAGAAAAAATGCTTTTTTCCCACCTCCGCTCTTGAAATTAAGATTAAAAGATAACTCTTAAGCTAGAAAATTTCATCTTCTTGACCATCATCCTCAAAGTTGCTTCATTCTTAAGTGGAGCCTTAGCTCTTTCCCCCCAATAAGGCTTTATTTTAAACAAAATTGTCCTTCAAAATCCAGCAATTTTTATTGTCCCGAATCAATCTGACCAACTGCTGATGGAGTTGGTGTCCGGCTCGAAAGGCTGAAAACCGGCCTTGTAAATAACATCCGAGGAGAGCCAAATCACCAATAAAATCTAGAATTTTGTGTCGGACAAACTCATCTGGAAAACGAAGGGGAGGATTGATTATTTCTCTTTCCCCCAAAACAACCGTATTCTCCCAAGAAGAACCATGGGCCAGGCCCATCCTTCTCAAATTTTCCACATCCTGGAGAAAACCGAAAGTTCGAGCCGGAGCAATGGCCTGCTTAAAAGTTTCCTCACTAATTTCCAGAGTCAAAGCTTGGCGAGCAATCACAGGATGATTAAATTCTATTTCATAACTTATTTCCCATGTTTCGGCCGGCTCAGCTCTCACCCAGGCCTGACCATCTTTAATTTCGAGAGGCTTGATTATTTTTAAAAGAGGCATTTTCTGCTCTAAGGGTCTTCTCGCCTTCTCTAATTCTTCTACAAAGGGAGCGGCACTACCATCTAGAATGGGCACTTCTTCTCCTTCCCAAAGAATTTCCAGGCTGCCAATCCGTAAACAAATTAAACTGGCCAGGAGATGTTCCACCGTCCGGAGAACAAAATTATTGGTCTTTAGTACAGTACCACCATGGGCTTCGAACTCACAAGCTGTTAATAGAACTGGCGTTATGGGCGACAGATGAGGTTGAAGCAATATACTGCCTGTCGTTGAAGGCTTCAATCTAAGTCGCGTCTCTTGACCGCTGTGGACCCCCCTACCCGAGAAGAAAAGTTCACGCTCTAAAGTGTACATCTTACCGCCATCTTTTTGTAAGTATAAGCTAACTCCCTAGCTAATTGTCAAATATATCTTCATTTGCTATATTGGGGTGGACATGAAATCAAGGCTTAAAGATATTCTGACCAGGTTCCAACAAGGGGAAATCAGCCTGGAAGAAATCTTGGAATTACTGCAAGACTATCCCTACCAAGATTTATCTTTTGCCAAAATTGACCACCACCGGGAATTGCGCAAAGGGCTCCCGGAAGTTATTTATGGGCCGGGAAAAACAGTGGAGCAAATTATCAAGATAGCTCATGAAATCGTAGCAAAACAGAGTAATTTACTCATTACTCGCCTGGAACCACCTGCTTTTGAAAAGATAGCCAAAGAAATTCCCCAATTGGAATATAATTCTCTGGCTAAGGCCGCCTACCTCCAAGTGAATGAACCTCCGCCAGGAAAGGGAATTATTGCGGTGGTGACTGCGGGCACTTCCGACATTCCAGTTGCCGAAGAGGCGGTGGTCACCTGTGAAATTCTGGGGAATGAAGTAGCGAAAATTTATGACGTTGGGGTGGCTGGTCTTCACCGGCTTCTGGGAGAATATCAACGCTTAAAGATGGCCCGAGTAGTGATTACAGTAGCCGGCATGGAGGGAGCTTTACCCAGTGTCATTGCCGGCTTGGTCAAAGCCCCAGTCATCGCCTGTCCCACTAGTATCGGCTATGGGGCCAGTTTTAAAGGGTTAGCCGCTCTACTAGCTATGCTTAATTCCTGCCCAGGAGGCGTAGCTGTAGTCAATATTGACAACGGCTTTGGGGCTGGTTACCTGGCCAGTTTGATAAATCATCTAGAATAAAACAAAAAATGCTCCTTAGCTTGACAAGTAGCTCTGCTCTCCCTATATTTTATGAGTTAATACTGTCAATTATTCCTGAAATTTCATGGAAATCGTCGATAAAATCAAGCAGACTGTTAGTATAGTTGATGTCGCTTCTCTTTATACCAATTTAAAAAAAAGAGGCAGTAAGTACGTCGGGCTCTGCCCTTTCCATTCGGAAAAAGAGCCATCCTTCAATGTTGATGAAGAGAAACAACTCTATCATTGCTTTGGCTGCGGCCGAGGTGGAGATATTTTTACCCTGGTTATGGAAAAGGAACAACTCAGTTTTCCCGAAGCGGTGCGTTTCCTAGCCAGACGGTATAACATTCCTCTTCCTTCCCCAAAGTCAGCCTCTCGCCAACAACAAAAGCTGGAAGAAAAACTTTACCGGATAAATGAATTAGCCTTGGGCTATTTTCGAAAAAATCTTTACAGCACATCTGAAGGGCAAAAGGCTCTCGCTTATCTTAAAAAAAGAGGCCTAACCAAGGAAACTATTGACTATTTCAAACTTGGCTATGCTCTTCATTCTTGGGAAGCCCTCATTGCTTTTTTTCGAACTAAAAAAATTCCGGAAAGCCTCTTAGAAAAGGCGGGCTTGGTTCTCAAAAAATCTCAAGAAAACCGGTATTATGACCGGTTCCGAGGTCGAATAATTTTCCCCATTTTCAATTTAACCGGTCAAGTTTTGGGTTTTGGCGGCCGAACCATCTTTGACGAATCCCCTAAATATCTCAACTCTCCTGATACTCCCATTTATACCAAAGGACAATGGCTTTATGGTCTCAACTTCAATAAAAATGCCATCCGGGAAGCCCGCGAGATAATTTTGGTGGAAGGCTACACTGATTTCTTAGCTCTTTATCAAGCTGGATTCAAAAATGTGGTAGCTTCTCTTGGAACTAGCCTGACACCGGCTCAAACCAGCCTAGCTCATCGTTTTGCTCCTCAATTAACCGTCTGTTACGACGGAGATGCTGCTGGTCAGAAAGCCGCCCTCCGAGCCGTTTCCCTAGGATTATCCCAAGGGTTAAGAGTGGCCGTGATCCTTCTTCCAGAAGACACGGACCCTGACACTTATCTACAACGCTACGGTCACCAACAATTTCGGCGGCTTTACGAACAAAAGGAATTTGGTTTTAAATTTCTAGTGAAATATCGAGCTCAAGGACGCAACTTAAATCTACCTGAAGAAAAAGCTTCTCTAGCTCGGGAAATCGCGGCTGAAATTGCCCGTATTCCGGACCCTCTCATCCAAAGTGAATATATCAAAAAAGCCAGTGAACTTCTCAATCTGGAAGAAACATTATTCCGGTCCCTGTTTAAAAAAGAGACAGCCCCAAGTCCCCGAAGTAGTCAACAGCTCTTTCTGACAGCCGAAAAGCGTCTCCTGCAAATAATCTTTACTAATCCCGAAGTAGCACCGGAAATTCTAGAGCAAATCAGCTTAGATGATTTCACCGGCTTAAAAAGTCAACCAGTAATAAAATTTATCCTAGAAAAACTAGATCAGCGAAAAGCACCCGTTTATCACGAAATCAAGTCCTCTCTTCCTCCCGAGATATTCTCGGCCCTCTCCGCCATTCTTCAAGAAACCTCGCCCCCGGGAGACAGGCAAGAAGCTCTGGATTGTCTACTTTGTCTCCGGAAGCACTCTCTGGAAAAACAAATAAAAGAGCTTAAAACTCAAATCGTAAAGCTAGAAAAAACTGGGCAAAAAGAAGCGATTACACCCCTCCTGGCTGAACTCCAGGAGAAAAAAAAGCTGCAATCAGAGCTGTTGAATCAGGAATCAATGCTATAATTAAAATAAACATTTGGAACGAGGTGCCAAAGTGTCTGACGATGAAAAAATTCATGAGAACGAAATTGATGATATAGCTGAACTTATCTCCAAAGGACGACGCCGGGGATATCTCCTAATCGACGAATTGGACTCCCTCCAGGATGAATTTGATTCAGAAGAAGATTTCGATGATTTCCTCAGTTCCATGGATGATTACGGGATAAAAATCCTGGATAAACACCGGGCCGTTATCCCCAAACGCCGCAAAGCAGATGAAGTCTCACTAGAAGGTCTAGAAAGGACGACTGACCCGGTAAAACTTTATTTGCGAGAAATGGGCAATATCTCCCTGCTGACTCGGGAGGGAGAAATCGCCATTGCTAAAGAAATTGAGCGGGGGGAAAAACAGGTAATAAAAGCTTTATCTAAAACCCGAATTATCCTCAATGAAATCTTAGCGTTAGAAGAGAAAATCAAGGATAACCCCCTTATCCTCCAGGATATGTTTGAATTCACCGAGGAAGATTTATCCGAAGGCAAGCTAGAGGAAAACAGAAACAAAATTCTAGCTAAAATAGCTGAAATAAAGCAATTGGGGCAACAACTAGAAAAAATCCCTCGCAAGAAAAAAAATACCATTGCCCGGGGAAGACTCATCGTCAAGATGTCAAGAATTATCCGGAACATGAACATTAAACCCACTCAGCAGGAAAGAATCATTGAGAATCTGCGGGAAAAACTCCGGGCGATTAATGAATTGGAAGAAAGCCGAGATGAATTAACTGCCTCTCTGACCTCAACTAAAAATGCCAAAGAGAAAAAAGCCATCGAAGCTAATATCAAGGAAATCAATAAGCTGTTAAAGTCTTTTCAAGAAGAAATTGGTCTTGACTCTCATGGATTGCGGCGCATTATTCGGTCCATAACCACCGGCAAAAAAATAAGTGACCAAGCCAAAAAAGAATTGGTGGCCGCTAATTTACGTTTAGTCGTATCAATCGCCAAAAAATATAGCAATCGAGGTCTCCAATTTTTGGATTTGATCCAAGAAGGCAATATGGGCTTGATGAAGGCAGTTGAAAAATTTGAATATCGCCGGGGCTACAAATTTTCTACTTATGCTACTTGGTGGATCCGTCAGGCCATCACCCGAGCTATTGCCGACCAGGCCCGAACTATTCGGATCCCAGTCCATATGATCGAAACAATCAACAAGCTAGTCCGAGTTTCGCGAGCTCTAGTGCAAGAAATCGGCCGCGAACCCACCTGTGAAGAAATCGCCAAAAAAATGGATATGCCCGTCAATAAAGTCAGGAAGATAATCAAAATAGCTCAAGAACCTATCTCTCTGGAAACACCTATTGGCGAAGAAGAAGATAGCCATTTGGGTGACTTTATTGAAGATAAAGGTATTCCTTCTCCTCCTGATGCTGTCATCCACAGTAATCTCCGGGAACAAATTGAAGAGGCCCTCAAAACCCTCACCGAAAGAGAAGCCAAAGTCCTGAAAATGCGCTTTGGTTTGGGAGATGGTAACGAGCATACTCTGGAAGAAGTGGGGCAGCAATTTAAAGTCACTCGAGAAAGAATCCGCCAGATTGAAGCTAAAGCTCTCCGGAAACTTAAGCATCCCAGTCGAAGTAAGAAGCTTCGTTCTTTTCTGGATAATTACTGAAAGAGAACATTCCCAAAACTCAATTCAAAATTAGCCGATAAAGAATAATAATTTTGATGAGAAGAAGGGCAAGAAAAAAGAAAAGAGTAATCTAAGCGATTTAAGCCCAAAAGAAACTTCACTTGACTCCGATTTTGAGATTGTCCACCTAATAATTGTCCCCAAGAACCCGACTCGGAATCAATTGTATTATTTTAACAAGAGAGGAACATCTACCTTCCCCTAGTGAAACAGGGTTACAGGACCAGGTTTTTATCTTTCGCAAATCACTCGAGGTGAGCAAAAATCCAATTGGGGTCATCGAGGAGTAAACGCATAATTATAGTCAAGGTCAGAGTAACATTTGAATAATTAATGTTGACAAATTTTATAATTTCTAGATATTTGTCTTTCAATTATTCCAGACACTCTGGACTAACGGATTATTCATAAATCATCCTGGCTGTGAGAAAAAGCCTTGATTTATAGAAAAGGATGGCCCACAATATATTCTTAATTCATAGTGGAGAAAAACTCATGTCACAAGAAAAATTACTTTTAATTCCTGGACCCACGCCTGTCCATCCCCGTATAATTCATTCTCTTTCCTTACCTACCATCTCTCACGTGAGTCCAGATTTTGTGGCCGAATTCAAAGAAGCTCTGGCCAATTTGAAAAAAGTCGTTTTTACTGCTGAAGGACAACCCTTTATCATCGCGGGCGCTGGAACATTAGCGATGGAAATTGCCCTCCTGAATACAGTCTCCCCCGAAGATCGCGTCCTGGTTCTCTCGCAAGGATATTTCGGCCAAAGGATGAAGGAGATTCTAGCCAGTTTTGATCTCCAAGGAGATATAATTCAAAGTCCCCTGGGTCGGGCCGTGACCCCTGAAGAAATGGAAAATAAGCTGGCTGAAAACAATTACGCTGTGGTTGTCTCAACTCATGTGGATACAGCCACCGGTGCCTGTGCTCCTATTCGAAGTTATGTTGAAATCTGTAAAGAATACGGCACCCTCTTTATCCTTGATGGAGTCTGCGCCACTGGAGGCATTGAAGAAAGGTTGGATGATTGGGGAATTGATGTGGTATTGACTGCTGCCCAAAAATGTTTTGGGGTTCCTCCTGGATTGGCCATCTTAGTTTTTTCACCCCGGGCCATGGTCAAAAGAAAAAATATGGCTAAAATCCCTGCTTACTATTCAGATATTCTGCGCTGGTTGCCCGTCATGAAAGACCCCTCTAAATATTTTTCAACCCCCTGTGTGAATGAAATCAGGGCTTTTAATGAGGGACTTCGTCTAGTGATAGAAGAAGGATTGCCCGAACGCTTCCGCCGTCACGCCCAAACCGCCCGAGCCATTCGAGCTGCTCTAACCACGATGGGCTTATCGCTTTTTACTCAAGAAGCCTTCCTAGCCGATACGCTCTCGGTTATCCTCTATCCTCCGGAGATCAAAGACAAAGAATTCCGTCAGCTTCTGGCTGAAAATGGAGTTATTGTAGCTGGTGGTCTGGGAGAATTACAGGGACAAGTCTTCCGTCTGGGACATATGGGCAACCTTTCTTCTTCCCAAGTCATCTTTGCTCTCGAAGCCATTGAAAAGACATTGCTTGCTTTAGGCTATAAATTAGAAAAAGGTCGAGCCATCGAACGGGCTGAGCAAATACTCTCAGAAAAAATTCACTGAATATTTTCGGCCTAGGCCAGGATGAAAAGTAGGGTTTATTTTCTCCGGGCTAATCATCGGGAGAACGACGACATCTTAGCCCAGAAAACATGGCAAGTCACTGAACCTCTGGTGGATTTATCCGCGCTTGATTCTTCCTCTTTCGTGGCTCTAAAAATTCATTTTGGCGAGAAGAATAATTACGGCTTTATTACGCCAAGTTGGCTAAAAACTCTTATTAATTTTCTGGCCACTCGAACCAAGCGTCTTTTCTGGACTGACACCAATACCCTTTACACAGGACTCCGCTCCAATGCAGCTGAGCACCTTCAATTGGCCGCTCAACATGGTTTTAGCCAAGAAAACACTGGCATCCCTGTCATTATTGCCGACGGTCTCGTTGGCCGGGATAAATATGAAATCGAAGTACATCTCCCTCATATTCAAAAAGCAAAAATCGCGAGCTTGCTAGCTACCATCGACTATCTCTTCTGTCTCAGCCATTTCACTGGCCACATTTTGACCGGCTTTGGGGGCGCCATTAAAAATTTAGGCATGGGCTGCGCCGCTCGAGTCGGCAAACTGGAACAACATTCTGACGTTCATCCCTGGGTAAAAACAAAGTCTTGCCGGTATTGCCTCCTCTGCCGGGCTTTCTGTCCTACCGCAGCTATTATTCCCGAAGAAGGCCATGTCCGAATAGACGATGAAAAATGTATCGGTTGTGGGGAGTGCCTGGCTGTCTGCCCAGTCGGAGCTATTAAACTTCGTTGGAGTGAAAGTTCTGAACTTATTCAGAAAAAAATGGCTGAATATGCTTGGGCTGTCCACCAAGGGCTACCTCTTCAGGCTGTTTACTTGAATTATTTGGTTAAAATCACTAAAGATTGCGATTGTATGTCTAAAGAAAGGCACTTCATTGTGGATGATATTGGAATTTTGAGCAGTCAAGATCCCGTGGCTATTGACCAAGCTTCAGTCGACCTGGTTAACCAGCAAGCCGGAGAAGATTTATTGCGAAAATTAACTGGCATCAACTGGGAAATTCAATTGGAGCACGCTCAACAAATTGGCCTAGGCTCCCGGGAATATGAATTAATCGAGTTAACCTCGGAATAATAAATCTACAACTTACCAGATAATTTTATTTTTTTGGAGGAATGAATTTCTAACCTGGTCTATTCACAAATTAAAAAATATTGATCCAAGAACAGCCAAAAATCTTAGCGGATGATTGGTCCAATCTTTTCTGGTTGTTTTTTTCTCTCTTCTTTTTCTAACATATTATATATAAATATGTTATGAAGGGAAAAACAGCTTTTTTTATGAATTATTCAGGCTGAAACATCTATTGTCCTGGCCACCCCCTCACCTTTGAAGTTGAACTGGGTAGAGGGCAAGTTAGGAAGGCCAAGACTGAGCAGCTTAACTTTGGTAATATAGAACCCCTCATAATAATAGCTACCTTGGGGTGGTTGAATTGGGGGCTGGCTTTTACGTTTGAAAAATAAAATTTTCTTCCATTTGTTAGTCAGTCTAGTTAAAAAACTCTTTTCCCTAGCCAGCCTTTTGTAATAGCCCAGGAGAGTCTCAAAGAAGACAGCAAAAAGGGGAAATTTTGAACCAGCCAACCAAAGAATTTTTCCTTTCTCAGGCCTTCCTCAAAGTCCAAGGTGAAAGGAGGAAAGCCGACCCCCTTAGCCTGAAATTAATATCTGGCTATAGCTGCCGCCTGCCATTCTAAATCTTTTTTGGAAAAATCTAGCTTTTCTCTATTTCTGGACCTCCATCAATCCAGAACCATTAAGACTTTCTTCTTGAGGATTGAGCCAAGCCCTGACTTTTCGCCATAATTTCTGAGCAAAATAAAAATCGGGGCGATGGGATTCGAACCCATGACCCCAGCGTCCCGAACGCTGTGCGCTAACCAGACTGCGCTACGCCCCGCCTAGTGCTTGATATTATAGACAGAAAAGGACAATTTTTAAAGAGCCAGCTCAATAGCCGCGTCGGAAATTAGAGCATCTTTAAAAAGTCCCATTTTCAGCCAGAAGGCCTTTGGTCAATTTCCCTCCCAAAAGCTCGGCCTTGGCCATATCTTCCAAAATATCTATATTTTTAAAGAAAATTAATAAGCTATCCACCCATTAACTCAGCTGACAAAAGCGACAAAATGCGACAAAATGCGACAAAATATGACAAATGTTTCCCAAATATTGATTTTCTAAAAGGTATGCTTAAATAAGAAAGTGAGGGATAAAAGGTGGTGTCCATGTCCAAGAAGCAAGAGGGGGGCGCACCCAGTTCTAGCCTCTCTATCTCCAGACCATTATTCTGGATTTTCATTCTTTCTTTTTCTTTTTTCATTTTTTTAAGTCTTTCTCCTTTATCTTCAAAGAAGAAAGCTACTGACCAAAAACTCCGTCGGAATCTTTTTTCTTTACTTTCAATGGCCTCTTCCATTCCTTTCTATATTACTCACCGCAACAATATTGACCATGAGGGGATTCATAATATTTATCTAGAAGTTGAAGTACCCACGGGTTTAACCCAAACTCAACTCAAAGCCATTGCCCAAAAAATCGTTCACGATATTATCCAGAAAGAGGAGTGCTATTCTATTTCGGTTGATTTTGGGAAATATGGCTATGTTGAATTTAAACCAACCACCCCCAGCCAATCTTTATCCGCCCTTAATAATTTAGAAAACTATTCCTTTACTTATATTTTTTATTAATTCCTCTTCCAACCCATTCCTCACCACGCCTCATCCAATGAGGCGTGTCTCTTGACTGAAAGGAAAGAGATACTTAGGGAGGGAACAAAACTACCAGAGAGAAGTTTAAAATCGCTAAAGACCTCGTGATTTAATCTTTCAGAGGTGAAGCTCAATGATATCTTCATCCTGGAGGAGATATTCCCGATTGACTCGCACCCCCTGAAGATGAAGGTCATTCTTTTTCCATAAGCGAGCGTAGCGCAATTTTTCAGCAAAATCCTTATGAATCATTCGGGCCATATCCATCACAGTGCTTCCTTGACGGAAAATAAAGGGTTCATCCAGATCAGGTTTCTTGCCCGGAATTTTGCTATAAACCCGTAAAATTCTCAAAAAGTTGAATATTCTCTCTTTAAGTCTCTCCAAACCTTCTTTCTGAACTACGGAAACAAGCAAAGGGTTGAAGTTCGGTTTCAAGGCATCCTGTAATTCCCGTAATTTGCTTTCCTCATGAGTTAAATCTTTTTTGTTGATGACGACCAATGTTTTTTTCTGAAAAAGAAATTTGTCGGGAGGAATTGCCACTTCTTCATTAACCAGCTCAATCTTCCTCTCTTCTAATTTAGCTAAAATAACCAAATAATCTCCCACCGGATCTTCGCCGGTAGGATCAAGAAGTAAAAGAATGCCATCGGCATTTTTTATTAGCTCAGCTTGCCAGAATTCGAAATATTCTTCAGTCACCGGGGGAAGGTCAACTAGCTGAATTTGAATGTTTTCATAAGGCATCATACCTGGTTGGGGTAATCGAGTAGTAAAAGGGTAATCAGCAATTTCGGGCTTGGCGTTGGTCAAGGCGGCCAACAAACTTGATTTGCCTGTGTTGGGCCCACCAACTAAGACCACCTGGCCAGCCCCAGCTTTATCCACCAAAAAAATTGGCCCTCGTTTAGCCACAACAGGTTTTTTCTGAGCTTGCGATCTAAGTTTGGCAATTTTACTCTTGAGCTGAGCTTGTAATTTTTCCGTCCCTTTATGCTTGGGCACTATGGCCAATAATTCTTCTAAAATAGCAATTTTTTCCTGAGGAGTTTTAGCTGTTTTTAACTTCTTTTCGGTTTCAAAATATTGAGGAGGCAAATTGGCCGGCATTTCTTTTCTCTCCCTATCACAGGCGATGAGAATTATAAACTAACTCGGTCGTCTTTTCAAAAGAGATGTCTGAGGCTCCCCTGGTAAATTTTTCAGCTATAACTCAAATGTCTCTTCCTAATAATTCTATATTCTCTTTCAAGGAAAGAAGGTTAGAGATAAAAATTTTATTCCAAAAAAATTTGAGGCGACATATATTTTTATAAATGTATTTTTTTAAACCAAACAAGAAGCCGATCTCTCGATATATAAAAAGATTTGTTTAAGAGGTTTATAATATATTTATTATATTCAAAATTTCTATCAATCTGCGACCAAATATTTTTATTTCTAGCTCATTTTTTTCTCTAAATTAACTTGATATTTAAGACGCTAATAAAAATCGTATTTTATTGAAAAATAAAGAAAAAAAGCTTTACTTTTTTATTTTTCTAGGATATAATAAGACGTGCTTTTTAAAGGTCTTTTCACAACTTCTGCCACTTCCCAAAAAATCCCCTTTTTTGAGAGTAAAAATGAGTAAAAAGCATCACCCTAAAAACAACAAAAACGACCCAACCTATACCGCTGAAAGTATCAAAGTTTTAAAAGGTCTGGAAGCCGTTCGTAAGCGACCGGCCATGTATATCGGCAGCACCGGTCCTGAAGGCCTCCACCATCTTGTTTATGAAGTGGTCGATAATAGTATCGATGAAGCTCTAGCTGGTTTTTGCGACCGAATTGACGTCATTATTCATGTCGATAACAGTGTGACCGTGATTGATAATGGCCGGGGAATTCCGGTAGATATCCATAAAAAAGAAAAAAAGCCCGCCGCAGAAATAGTGATGACTACCCTTCACGCCGGAGGAAAGTTTGACAATAAAACTTACCAAATTTCCGGCGGCCTGCATGGGGTTGGCGTTTCGGTGGTCAACGCCCTCTCAGAGCGACTCGATCTGGAAATCAAGCGAGATGGTGGCATCTTCACCCAGAGTTACGAACGCGGCCAACCAGTTACTCCTTTTAAAAAAGTCGGCAAAACCAAAAAGACGGGCACCAAAATAACTTTCCGTCCTGACCCTGAAATCTTCGAAGAAGTGGAATTTAACTTCGAAATCCTCAGCCAACGTCTTCGCGAACTCTCATTTCTTAATAAAGGACTGAAAATCACCCTCGAAGATGAACGAACTGGCAAGAAAAACGAATTCCATTATAAGGGTGGCATTAAAGAATTCGTGCAATATCTCAATCAGAATAAAAATGTCATCAATCCTAAACCAATTTATTTTGAATGTCAGCGGGATGAGACTATTATCGAATTGGCTCTCCAGTATAATACTGGTTACTCAGAAACTATTTTTACCTTTGTCAATAACATAAATACTATCGAAGGAGGAACCCATTTAAGTGGTTTTAAAGCTGCTCTGACCCGCTCAATTAACAATTACGCCAACGCCAATAACCTGGTTAAAGACCTCAAACAGAATGTCACCGGTGATGATTGTCGGGAAGGTCTCTGTGCCGTCCTGAGCTTAAAAATCAAAAACCCCCAATTTGAAGGCCAGACAAAAAACAAACTGGGCAATTCCGATGTTAAAGGACTAGTGGAATCAATTGTTAATGAACAACTGTCTACTTATTTTGAAGAAAATCCCACTATTGCTCGCAAAATTGTTTCAAAAATACTCGACGCAGCGCGAGCTCGGGAAGCAGCTCGCAAAGCTAGAGAGTTGGCCCGCCGGAAAGGTCTTTTAGAATCAACCTCTCTGCCAGGTAAACTGGCTGACTGTCAGGAAAGAGACCCGGCCCGAAGTGAAATTTTTCTAGTCGAAGGTGATTCCGCTGGCGGCTCAGCCAAACAAGGCCGTGACCGCCGTTTCCAAGCAATTTTGCCCCTCAAAGGAAAGATTCTTAATGTGGAAAAGGCCCGTTTTGACAAAATCCTGAAGAGCCAAGAAATAGGGCTGATTATATCTGCCTTAGGGGCAGGGGTGGCTCAAGCTGATTTTAATCTGGAAAAATTGCGCTATCATAAAATCATTATCATGACCGACGCCGACGTCGACGGCTCCCATATTCGGACCCTCCTTCTGACTTTCTTTTACCGCCAAATGCCCCAACTGATAGAAAAAGGGTTTATCTTTATTGCCCAACCGCCTCTTTATAAAGTCTCTCGAGGAAAATCTTTTCAATATTTAAGAGACGAAAAAGAATTTGAAGAATACATGCTTCGACGGATTTCCGAAGAATTTCAGTTATGTTGCCATCGCCGCCAAGAGCCACTCAAAGGGGAAGCCTTACGCAAATATATCCGCCGCATCTTGGCCAAAAAGAATTATATCCGTTTTCTGGAACAAAAAAACTATCCCTATTTTCTAATTAACCTTCTTCTGGAAAATGGTTTTCAGGGAATAGAAAGTCTCAAAAATAAAAGAAAAGTCCAGCGCCTTCAAGAACTCCTCAATGAAAAAGGAATTATTTCCGTGCTGAGTAAAGATGAAGAATATGATCTCTTTGAATTATCGATTACCTTCCAGGTTAACGGAATAAAAGTCATCACTCGGATCAATCAGGATTTGCTTACCTCTGTCGAATATAAGAATCTTCTCAAGCTTCACCGTGACCTTCAGGACAAACGCCCTCCCTTCCAGGTCATCAGTAACGGCGAGATTACCCGTCTAGAAAATGAAGCTAAACTTCTGGAATTCCTCTTCGAAAGAGCCAAAAAGGGCCTCACCATCCAGCGCTACAAAGGTTTGGGAGAAATGACTCCTCAACAACTCTGGGAAACAACCATGAATCCTGAAACTCGTTATCTCCGCCGAGTCTCCATTCAAGACGCGGTGGAAGCTGATAAAGTTTTCACCATTTTAATGGGCGGAGAGGTAGAATCGCGCCGAGCTTTTATCGAACAAAATGCTCTGGAGGCTCAAAATTTGGATATATAATCTCACCTGCCCCAAAATCCAGCTTAATCAATAAAGGAGAAAATGATGGAGCCAACTACACGGACAATTGAGGTCAGCTTAGAAGAAGAAATGAAGCGGTCCTATCTTGATTACGCGATGAGCGTCATCATCGGCCGGGCTATTCCTGACATTAAAGACGGTTTAAAGCCAGTCCATCGCCGAACGCTCTATGCCATGTATGAAGCTGGCAACGCCTGGAATAAACCCTACAAGAAATCCGCCCGGATTGTGGGTGATGTCATCGGTAAATATCATCCTCACGGAGAAGCCGCTGTCTATGATGCTCTGGTCCGGATGGCCCAGGACTTCAGTATGCGCTACCCTCTAGTTGATGGACAGGGAAACTTTGGGTCCGTAGATGGCGATCCCCCAGCGGCTATGCGCTATACCGAAGTCCGCATGAGCAAAATAGCTCATGAACTGTTAGCCGATATTGAAAAGGACACCGTTAATTTTGTCCCTAATTACGACGGTAGCTTGACCGTTCCTGAAGTTCTGCCGGCCAAAATACCCAATCTTCTCATCAATGGGGCTTCGGGTATAGCTGTAGGGATGGCCACCAACATCCCTCCTCATAATCTGGGAGAAGTTATTGATGCGGTCATCCATCTCATTAGACACCCGGAAGCCACCCTGAAAGAAATCATGGAATTTATTCCCGGTCCAGATTTCCCCACTGGTGGTTATATTTTTGGCCTTGATGGTCTCCGACAGGCTTACCAAACGGGTAAAGGTACGATAATTCTCCGGGCCCGGGCCACGATTGAAAGAGGCCGTGGAAATGACCGTGACCGAGTGGTGATCACAGAAATTCCTTATCAAGTAAATAAGGCCAGGCTGCTAGAAAATATCGCCGAATTGGTCAACCAAAAGCGGATTGAAGGCATTGCTGATATCAGAGATGAGTCAGATCGCGAAGGGATGCGGGTGGTGATTGAAGTAAAAAAAGGAGAATTGCCAGAAATTATTCTGAATAACTTATATAAATACACGGCTCTTCAGACATCCTTTGGTATTATCCTCCTGGCTATTGTTGACCGCCAACCCAAAGTGATGAGCCTTATCGACATGCTCCGTTATTTTATTTCCCATCGTCAAGACGTTATCCGGCGGAGAACACGCTATGACTTGAAAAAAGCCGAGTTGAGAGCTCACATTCTCGAAGGATTAATTATTGCCTTAGACCACTTAGACGAAATAATTGCTCTTATCCGCTCTTCCCGGACTGTCGAACAAGCCCGCAACGGCTTGATTACCCGCTTCCACCTGACTCACACTCAAGCTCAGGCCATATTAGAAATGCAACTTCAACGATTAACCCGACTGGAAAGAAATAAAATCAAAGAAGAATATGCTGAACTGAAGAAATTAATTGCCCATCTGAAAAAGATTCTCGGCAGTGAAAAAATGATTCTCGACATCATAATTGAGGAATTAGAGAAAATCAAAGAAGAATATGCCGATGAAAGAAGAACAGAAATTATTACTGAAGAAATCACGGAACTGAAACCCGAAGATTTAATTAAAGAGGAAGAAGTTGTAGTTACTTATACGGCTTCTGGCTACATGAAGAGAACTTCCCTAAGCTATTATCAGTTCCAATTAAGAGGTGGTAAAGGACGGCGGGGAATCAGTATGAAACCCGAAGATGTAGTAGAAAATGTCTTCATCTGCTCTACTCATAGCTATCTGCTTATTATTACCAACAAAGGAAAATTATATTGGTTAAAAGCTTTGGATATTCCCGATGTGGGTGTCTCCGGCCGGGGCAAATCTATTAAAAACCTGGTTCCTCTGGAACAAGATGAAAAAGTCAGCTCAGTGATAGGGGTTAAGGAATTTTCGCGAGATAAATATGTCGTTATGCTCACTTCAACCGGCTTAATTAAGAAGACCTGTCTTTACGATTTTCGACATATCCGCCGAGGTGGCATCATTGCCATTAATCTTCCCCGAGGGAGTGAAGTTCTAGCCGCCAAACTTACTGATGGCCAGAAAGACATCCTTATCGCTACCCGTCAAGGCAAAGCTATCCGTTTCCACGAAAAGGAGGTTCGACCCATGGGTCGGAACGCGGCGGGGGTCAAGGCTATCACTTTGGCTAAAAATGACCAAATAATTGGCCTGGTTATTGTTGGTGAAGAGGAAAAGTATATTTTCACCATTGCTGAAAAAGGCTACGGCAAAAAAACGCCTATTGAGAATTATCCCTGCCATCGCCGGGGGGGCAAAGGTGTGATTAATCTGAAAATATCCAAGAAAAATGGTCCGGCCGTGGGGGTAGTAGGTGTAGATGGAGAAGATGTAATATTAGTCACGGAACAAGGCAAGGTGATTCGCATTAAAACAGTTAACCTCCGTCCTCTGAGTCGGGCGACCATGGGGGTCCGAATCATCCAGCTAGAAAACGGAGACCGTGTTGTTTCCTTAGCTAAAGTTAAAGAAGATTGATAATTTCTGCAGCTGAATTGGGGTCAAGTTGACCCCAATATCCTGCAGGAAGAAAAATGAAGCCTATTTTATCGGAAAATTAATAAAAATTCTTGTCTCTTTTTTAGATAAAAATAATATGATGTTCTGATGTGCCTCCCAATGAATACTGCCAAATTTCTAGATAAGTTGACTGAAAATAAATGACAGTTAAAGATCTGATCCCCTCTCTCACGGAAATAAGGATGCCGACAATGAAGCAGAAGATTCTTGACTTTCTCCTTTGATTATCAATAAAATGAGTCCAACCTTATGACGGAGGGTTATATGGTTGAAACACTTCCCCAGATTCTTTTAAACACCGCTCACTCTTTTCCCAAAGAAGATCTTTTTCTTTACAAAAGCCAAGGCAAATATCACCCCATTTCCACCCAAGAAACCTTCGACACAATCCGGTATTTTTCTTTAGGTCTCCGGGAGTTAGGACTTAATCGCGAGGACAAATTAATCTTGCTGGCTGAAAATGGACCAAAATGGGTCATGGTCGATTTGGCGACCATGTGTCAAGGCGGGATTACCGTCCCCATCTATACTTCCCTAACTCCAGAACAAACTCTCTATATTGTGGATAATTCAGACGCTAAACTATTAGTCTGTTCTTCACCTGAATTATGGGAAAAAATTGTAGCTATTAAAGACAAGCTCAAGAAGATTTCCACCTATATTGTTTTCCTTGATAAGAGAGGTTCGAATATTCTGACTTTTCAGCAAGTGCTCGAATTGGGCAAAAAAATTGATGAGAAAAATCCTCATCTCTTCAAGGAGATGGCTCTCTCTATTAAGCCTGATGATATCGCTTCGATTATTTACACCTCAGGCACAACCGGCGTGCCCAAGGGAGTCATGCTGACTCACCAGAATTTTGTCAGTAATGTGACCACCTGCGCTCCCCTTTTCCAGATCTCAGAAAAAGATACGGTGCTTTCTTTCTTGCCCCTGTCTCATGTTTTGGAGAGAATGGTGGTCTTCTGTTATCTTTACAAGGGAGCCTCCATTGCTTTTGCCGAAAGTGTAGAGACTGTGGCTGAGAATCTTCTGGAAATTCGACCTCACATTATGGTCAGTGTGCCTCGCGTATTTGAAAAAATTTACGCCCGGGTGATGGATAATGTCCTGGAAAGTTCGCCTCTCAAAAGAAAAATTTTCTTCTGGGCCGTGAAGATTGGTCGTAAAGCTTCCCCTTATCGACTGGCTAAAAAACCTCTGCCCCGAAGTCTGCAGTTCAAGTATAATCTGGCCCATAAGCTCGTTTTTTCTAAAATTCTGGAGCGGACTGGAGGACGGGTCCGTTTCTTCGTTTCTGGAGGAGCTCCTCTCTCACCTGATATCGCTGAATTTTTCTACGCCATTGGACTGGTCATTCTCGAGGGGTATGGGCTGACGGAAACCTCGCCCGTCGTCGCCGTTAATACTTTCGACGCTATCAAATCTGGCACAGTTGGTAAACCTATCCCTGGAGTTGAAGTTAAGATTGCTGAAGATGGCGAAATTCTTGTTCGCGGCCCCAATGTCATGAAGGGCTATTACAAAATGGAAGCCGAAACCCAGGAAGCCTTTGCCGGTGGCTGGTTTCACACCGGGGATATCGGCTTTCTGGATGAAGAAGGTTATTTGGTTATAACTGATAGAAAAAAGGACCTCATCGTCACTGCCGGAGGCAAAAATGTAGCTCCTCAACCGATTGAAAACATGATCAAAACCAACCCTTATATTTCCAATGTGGTAGTTATTGGTGATAAAAGGAAATTTGTCTCGGCTTTGGTAGTGCCTGAATTTGAGAAATTAGAAGAGTACGCTCGTTTCAACAATATTCCTTTTCAATCGCGAAAAGACCTAGTTAACAATGAAGAAATAAAGCGTTTTATCCTAGCGGAAATCGACCGCTCCACTCCCAACCTAGCTTCCTATGAAAAAATCAAAAAAATAGCTCTTCTAGAAAGAGAATTTGAACTGGCCAAGGGAGAAATTACCCCTACTCTTAAGGTCAGAAGAAAAATAATCGAAGAAAAATACAAAGATATAATTGATTCTCTTTATCAAGAAGATTAAAGCTAGTTATCCAGAAAATTAAAACTAACTCGGCTGGCTAAGATTTAACTGCTTGCTTGGAAGATTCAGTTTCCTCCTCACTTAATTCTTCCCAATAAAGAATGCGTCCACAATTTTCACAGAGAATAATTGTTTGGCCTGCTTTGAGTTCGTTAATTACCTGAGGCCTAATTCTCATGTGACAAAGGGAGCAAAATTCGTCATGGACTGGGGAAAGGGCTATACCCTGACGTTTAGCAGCAATTTTATGATACAACTCCAGCTGATCAGGAGGAATTTGAGGAGTTAACTGACTTTTTTCTTCCAGAAGCTGTTTCTTTTTATCTTCAGCTAATTGCTGTTGGCGGTGTAAAGCTTCTTTCTCTTTCTCAGCTAATTCTTTGACTTGGGCAACCTCACTGGAAACCTTTTTTATTTCTTCTTCAATTTCATCAGCTTCTAATAATTTGGCGATGATTTCTTCTTCGATTTTATCTATTCGCTGCTGAGTTTCTTCGATCTCTTTAAGCAGGGACCGATATTCTAAATTTGTTTTTACTTCATTAAGTTGATGTTTATATTTTTTTATTTTCTCTCTTAGATCTTGGGCTTCCCCTTCTAGCTCCCGCCGCTTTTTTTGGTTGAGTGAAAGCTTCTCTCGAGCTTTTTCTACCTCGGCAGAGGCAGTTTCTATCTTTTTATCTATATCCTTTTCGCGAGCAGGTAAACTTTCTAAAAAAGAAGATAGTTCTCTCAGTTCATTATCAATCTGCTGTAGACGAATTAAATTCTCGAACTCGATACCCACATTCTTGCCTCATTCTTAAAATGGGCCTACCAGGATTCGAACCTGGGACCTGCCGGTTATGAGCCGGTGGCTCTACCGCTGAGCTATAGGCCCGAGTATTAATTTTATAACAGAATCACCCGGACAAGTCAATTTGCCCTGGTTTGGACTTTGAGTTTAACCAACACTTCAATTGGGCTAGATTAATAATCTCACAAGAGGACCTTAGTCCTGAATTCAAAACACTCACGGACCTCATCTCTTCAGCTCGAGCCTTCGTTTAGGAATTAAATTCGGTCAAGAATTCAGGTCAGGGAAGATAATCCAATCTGCCCATACTGCCTGAGGCGAAGCTTTAATCTTGGGCAAATCTGCTGGGTCAACTTCAGCCCCATCCACCTAAATTCTAGGAAAATGTCTGCCCATTTTTAAAATTGGTGGTTTTTAATCCGGAAAATATTCTCTCCGGACAAATTCCTGAAGCTCCGCCAGCGAAGCAAAGACTTTGACGGGAAAGGTGGAAAAATAACTTGCTTCTTCAGCTAAAATAAAAATCTTCTCCACTCCAGCCTCCTTGGCGGCTAAAATATCAAACAGTGAGTCCCCAACTACAGCACATTCTTCTGGACAAAACTGAAAATAGTTCATTACCCATTGGATAGGACGACCTGAGGGTTTCCAAAGCCCACTCTCCCGGGTAATTATCTGGTCAAAACTGAGCCCAAATCTCCTTAATAAAATTTCGGTGTTACCCCTGGAATTATTAGTTACTAAAGCAATTTTAACTTTTTTCTGGCGAAGAAAATTAAGAAAGTCTTTGACTCCCTTTCTTAAACGGGCCCGTTCTGTGGCCTTTTTCTCATAGTGTTCAAGGAGTTGGTACTTCTTTTGGCGCTCAGGAGGAGGCAGTTGCTGGAGATAACTCAAAATGGGCTGACCTCCCGTGCCTATCTCTTCCTTAATTCGGGCCCAATCATAATCTGTTTCAACAATCGTGCCATCCAGATCAAAAATAAAGCATTTCAAACCCATAAGTGTCGACCTAAATAAATCGGCAGATCATTTTGGCTGAAGATATCAGAGGCCAAATAAAGACTCTCCGGCTAGTCCCAGAGTTTTTTATCATCCAGAAAACTCCGTCTAGAGAAGAACCCCAAAGAAGTTTTCTTCTCCGCCTGGTTTCTGCAGCTACTGGCAAAAACATACAACCTCTCTCCAGGAGATAATTTTCAAATCAGCAAACTTCATCAGTCTTTATATTGAAATAAAAAAATCCTTAAAGATAAACAAGAAGAACAAGCTTGACCAGCCTCTTTCCCTAGGGCTCATCAATAATCTCCAAAATAGAATCCTTTCCATTCTACCGGTTAAATTAGTAAATTTCCAGAGTTAGCCAGCCCTGACTCTTGTTTCTTTCTGCCAATAATTCTTTTCCCTTAGAACCAAGTAAGATCTAGAAAATATTATAAACCCTCCCCTCACTTGCTTGAACGAGTTTCTCTTTTTCTTGAAATTCACTCCCTTAAGCCTTTTTTCTTATGAAAACTTCTTCAACCCTTCTTCTAGAGTATTGTTCTGCGGAAATGAATTTGATATAATCGCAGGGCAACTCATGATGGGATCAAACGCCATAATAAAAGAGGGAGGTTTAAATGGGTAAATACTTGGCGATTATCGGGGGTTTAATTGCGATGGCTGGAGGAGTTTATCTCGTCATTTTCGTTTGGTGGCGAGAATTCTATGAGTTAGTTTTCGGGGCTATCCCTCCCCTTCTCTTTTTTGGAGGGCTTATTGCTTTAATTGCTGGCATTAGTAGCATTAAAGACGCTATCAGAACCAAGAAACTCGAAGAGGAAGTGGCTCAAGAAGAACAAAAAGAAAAGGAAGAACAAAAAGAAGAAGCCTAAAAAATACTGAAAAATTAACTCTTAATTTTTCTTATCAATTTCCTTCTTTATCTCTTTCTAATTTAAGGGGGAACTTAGTCTTATTGGCTCACTTGGAAAATTAATTAGTCACGACTCCATTATTAACCCGGACTAGATTCCCAGAAAGGGAGGCAAACCCGAAAAGCAGACTTGACAGCCAGAAAACTTATCGTTATATTGTAATTGTAAATCAGGATTACAAATTACAAGGAGTACTAAGATGACTCATCAAGACAACCCCAAAAACCAATCTTCTGCCACTGCCGGCAGCGAATCCTCTTCCCCTTTGGAAGATATTGGGAATCAGGTGGAAAAATTGGCCGCTAAAACAGCTGACTCCATTCGCCGGGTTATCGATAAAGCCTTAGCCTCCAGAAATACTGTGTTAACTATTCGGGTAAATGACGAATGTAACCAAAAACTTAACATGTTGGTTGAGGCAGGCTTATTTCGGAGCCGTTCGGAAAGCGCTGCTTTCCTTATTCAAGAGGGCATCAAAAGCCAGCGGTCTTTATTCGACAAAATAGCCAGCAAATTGAAAAAAATTGACCAAATACGAGAAGAACTAAAAGAGATAGTTAATCAGGAAATATCCAGCCGTGATCAAAAATAATCCAGCTCCTCAAGGGTGCTTGGTTGAGCTGCGGGGAGATGGAGAGAATTTCTTGCAGGAATTTTCAGCGGTATGATAATATCTTTATGAATGAAAAAGGTTCTCCTAGTAACTTTAATTTTCCTGGGACTGACCGGCCAAGCTTTGGCCACCGACTCGTTAGCCACTATAGAAAGAGCTTTTTTGCTTAACAAAGTCTCCCTCTTAAAAAATCTTCTCCCTGAAAAACGTTATTTAAATCTTTCCTTCCCTCCACCCCTTAGTTTCTCTGATACTTTCTCAGCAGAACAAACTTATCTCATTTTCAAGCATATTTTCGCGAGATTTAAAACGCAGGAATTTTATTCCATTCACCTCTACTCTTTAGAGCCCTCCCCAACCGCCATTCTTAAAAGTCGTTGGGCTTTCCAAGACAAAAAAACCAACAAGAGATATGTTCTAGATGTTTACTTTTTTCTACAAGCTTATCCTTCCTCAGAAAAAAACCATCAACCCTCACCTGAAAAAAATCTCTGGGAAATAATAGAAATAAAAGGTCTCCGCCGCTAAGATGGCCAAAGATAAAAGATTTCCTCTCTCGCTCTGGCTGAAATTGGGCCTCTTCTTTTTAGGAATAGCCTTTCTCCTGATGCTATTCGCTTTGCTCCAGCCTCTATCCCAACCCACCTCCACTTCTCTCGTTAAACACTTGCGGCAACATTCGCGTCAAATCAAAGGCGAAATGGCTCAAATCTTATTGAGATTCAAACAGCAAAAGGAACAACTCCCCTCCCTCTCCCAGCTAGCCAATCCCGAAGATATTTATCACTATTTCGAGCGGGCCATTGATTTAAAAAATCACGAAGGCCTGGCTCTTTATCGCTCAGGTCAATTAACCCTTTGGCGAGGCGAAGTCATTAATCTCGAAGATTCACTGCCACAGCTCGAAGAAAATATTAGCGTCTGTGTCAAAGAGAAATCTTCTGTCTATCTCGTCCACCCGATCTTGTTAGATTCAACCCAGATGCTGATCTATTATCGCCTCTTGTCCTTCCATCCTCAATTTAAATCTTCCTATCTCGATGACTATCAGTTCTTCTCTTCCCGGCCAACTAGTGAAGTCAGAATCGATTACTGGGACTTTAGAGAAGATGTCAGCGGTTTTGAAAATTTTTTCTCCCGTTATCAAGATGAATACTTAGGTCAACCCCGTCTCCAGGGGAATATTCAATCACTTTTCTTTCCTTTACGGAATGAGAAGAATAAAATTCTGGCCACGGTCACCTTAAACTCACCTCCGCCAGCCAACAAATATTCCCGGACAAAAAGCCACCTTTTTGCTAGCGCCCTCCTCTTATTTCTGCCGGGATTAATTTGCTTGGCGGTAGCTTTCTCGCGTGAGATATCTACTCCATCTCCACTCTCCTCAAAACTCATGGCTTTAGGAGCCAGCCTAGGTTTTATCTTGGGCTCACGAGCCGTGACTCTTCTTCTGGCCAGAACTTATTTATGTCAGAATCTCTCCCTTTTCTCCCCCGCCAAGGGGGGCTTTCTTTCTTGGGGAGGGCTAACCCAATCTCCTCTAGACATCTTTCTAACCTCACTCGCTGGGGGAGCTATTACTCTCCTTATTCTAATCTTCTATTTACATCTTAAACCTCAGACCCTCTCCTCTCCTAAAGGTCATCACTCCTGGTTAGTACTTCAACTCGGATTAATCTGCTTAATTCCCAGCGGGAGCTGGTTTTTCACCTTTTTTCTCCAGAAAATGGTGGCTCATATTAATCTCAATCTCCTGACTTTCCGTCTTGACCCTCTCTTCATTATTTTTCATTTCAGTATTTTTTTGGTTGGCTTAAGTCTCATCACTTTGCTGATGATTATCCTCCACTATGTTTTGGTGGCCCAACCTTTTCGCTTAAAAATAAAAATCTTCCTTTTTCTAACCATTATTCTAGGATATTTTTTCTATTCTTTCTCCCAGCACGGCCTCCTGCCAGCTCTAACTGAGCTGATCCTACTAGCAATTTTAGCCTTCTCCTTACTTATCCATCCAAAAGAAGTAAAGACCAGAATTTTAGCCTTAGCTACCCTCTCGGCCCTAATTTTGGTCACCTTTACTTATCTTTATACCTCAACTAACCAACGCAGCCGTCGAGTCATCGAAACCTCTCTCTCCCATTTGGTTCTCCAGCAGAGCGCTTGGGGAAAAACTCTCCTCCAAGAAGCTACAGCCACCATTGATGAAGAGGAAGAGCGGATTCGCTCCTTCCTTCTCTCCCCGAGAAATTCCTTTCTGGCTCAGAATCTCTGGGAAAAAACGCCCCTGGCCCGCTTTAATTGGTATTCACGATTGGAAATAATTGATGCCGAAGGAGTACCAGTGTCTTACTTCAGTCTCAATGTTCCCGAAGCCTTCCTTCTAGAAGAGAGACTACCTGTTAGCCCGGCCTGGCAAATTATGACCACCAACCTGAATTTTTTTAACGAAAGGCGTCCTTTTTTAATCGCTTATCGCGACTTTTTTTCAGCTGAAGAGCATCTGGGCCGAGTTGAGCTTTTTCTCTCTCTTGATCCTCGGAACCTACCTTTTCTTTATTCAGCCAATCCTTATTTTGAACTTCTCCGGAGCAATCCTCTGCCTTCTCTGATTGAAACAAATTTTTTCTTTGTCATCCTGGACAATAAAGGCCACCTTCTCTTTAACCCTCACCGGCTCAATTGTTTTCTCTCTCCTAATCAAATGACTAAATACTTGGATTCCCCACCTCATTGGGAATCTTTCTATTTTGAAGGGAAAAAATATTGGGGCTATCTAATTCCATCATCAGAATTTACTTATGCCTTTTTTCTTCCCCAACAAAATTTATTCTCTCTGGTGACTTCTTTCTTAAAAACATTCATTCTTTACATTTTCTTAGCTCTCTTCTTTTTTGGTTTTCTTATCCTAGTTCAACGACCTGCTTCCCTCTCCTTGGCCCCCTCCTTCTCTACCCGGGTTTATCTCTCCTTCTTAATTATTGCCCTTATTCCTATGGTCCTTTTTACTCTTACTTCCAAAGACTTTTTTCATCGTGTTTTTTCCCAGAAAATAACAGAAAATACTGAAAATCAAGCCCGCTTTGCTCAAAAAATAATGGAAGATTACCTCTTACTCCAACCTGACTCTTTAACCACCCAAAAAACTTCTTTACCTGAGACCCTTGTCTCTTGGATAAGCTCAGCTATTTCCTCTGATGTCAACCTCTATCAAGAGGGCCGGTTAATTGCTTCCAGTCGCCGCGACTTTTTTGATTATGGGCTCCTTCCCGAGTTGCTAGACGGTGAAGTCTATTATCGGATTCGTCATCAGCATTATCCCTTGGTGACCCAAAAACAGAAAATCGGACGCTATTCATTTCGGGTTTTGACCACAGCTTATTCCTTCGGCGGACGCTATTACCTCCTTTCTCTACCCTTTCCTTTAGAAACAGAAGAGCTAAACCAAACCTCCCAGATATTATTTGAATTTTTCCTACTTATTTCCTTCTTTTTCATCATTATTGTGGCTTTTCTAGCTCGGGCTCTAGGTCAGAGCATCATCCATCCCATCCAACTTCTTCTTCAAGCCACCAAAGAAATCAGCATGGGCAATCTCGAAGTTTCTATTTACTACCCGCGTCAAGACGAAATGAAAACTCTGATCGACCGCTTCAATTTCATGGTTAAAAGCCTTAAACAACACCAGCAAGAATTAGCTGAAATGAGTCGAAAAGCTGCCTGGGCAGAAATGGCCCGTAAAGTAGCCCATGAAATTAAAAACCCCTTAACACCAATTCAACTTTCAGCCGAGCATATTCTTCGAGTTTATCAAGATAAAAGGGATGACTTTGAAGAAGTACTTCAACAATCCATTGCTTACATCACTTCTGAAGTGGATAATCTCCGGCGGACCGCCCAGGAGTTCCTAGAATTGGCCAGAGAAGCTTCCCTGCAAAAAGAACCAATAGACCTGAAGGTATTTATCACTAATTTGATTGAACCTTACCAATCCATTCTCGAAGGCAGAATTTCCTTCCACTTGGACTTTATTGGCGATAACTTCACTCTGGAAGCCGACCCAGCTAAACTTAGAACAGCCTTGCGCAACTTATTAACCAACGCTATTGAAGCTATCTCCGGTCAAGGTAATATCTGGATAAAAATCAGGAGAAGTCAGAAACAGATAGTTATCTCAATTAAAGACTCTGGTCGAGGTATCCCTCCCGAGACTTTAAAGCAAATTTTTGACCTCTATTTCTCGACTAAAGAAGGAGGCACAGGTTTGGGGCTACCTATTGCCCGAAAAATCATTGAAGAACATGGCGGTCAATTAAAAATTGACAGTGAAGAATTTCGGGGGACTGAAGTAGTAATAATTCTTCCCACTACCGCCGAATCACCGACTAAAAAATAGAGATGGTAATTTCATCAATTTTATGGGAGAATGATTAATCCAATGAAGAACAAAACCATTCGTTCACTAGCCTTAGGGATAATTTTCTTTTTAACTTTATCCCTCAGTTACCTGCCTGCTGAAAAAATTAGTTTTCAAGTCAATTATTGTTTTCCTTCCTTTCCGGTTAATGATCTAGATCAATGGCTTACCTCTTACAATCAACTTTGGCAGGACTGGGCTGCCAGCAAAAAGGGTAGCTTAAATGGGCAATTTCCTACCCTCCAATATTCTCCTTCCTTAGAAATGGGACTCAGAATAGCTATTCTGCCTGGCTTTTCCCTTGCCTTTTCAGGCAGTCATTTTTCTTCGCAAGCCGAAGGTCAGGTGCAATTCCTTAAAACTGAGAACAACCAAACAGAAACTCACTTCCTTCGCAACCAGGTTTCTTTCCTGCCTTTAAAGATTGGTTTTAACTATCGTCAAGCCCTCCCTTTTTTCCAACCTTTGGCCGTTAATATTTCTCTTGGTCGTCACATTATTTTTATTTCCTATAAAAAATACGAAGAATACGAAGCTCGTTTTGATGTCCTCGGAAAAGAATTCCTTTACTGGTTTAACAAAGATTGCTCCTACCGCTCAGAATCACTAGGCTATTTTGCTGAATTAGGCCTGGAATACTCGCCTTTTCGCTTTTTCAGTATCTTTGCTTCCCTGGAACAAATCTGGAACTCCACCGATGGTTTTAAAGGAACCCTTAATTACAGTGATTACACCGGCGAAAATAGAACCGATAAAGCCAGTCTTTATTTCTATGAAAGCAAACCAGGGAACCTGTCCCAGTATTACCGATTTCTCCAAGGAGCCAAAAAACGCCCCTCTGGGGAGAACATCCGTGATGTTCGCCAGGCAATCTTCAATTTTGGAGGTTTCAGTTTTAAAATAGGATTAAGATTCAATTTTTAATAAATAGTAAAGGAATTACCCATGGCCAAGATTCTGGTAGCCTATTTCTCTCTTACCGGCAACACTCAGACTATCGCTCAAGCAATTTTTGATGTTTTACCTAACCCCAAGGAAATTCAACCCCTTGACCAGGTGAAATATCTTGAAGGCTATGATCTTTTCTTTATTGGCTTTCCTGTCCACACTCACAGTGTCCCTTATCCGGTGGAAAATTTCTTGAAATCTTTCCCCCCAGGGAAAAAAATTGCCCTTTTTTCTACTCATGGGTCCCACACAGGGAGTCGTTTTTCCCGAGAAGCGTTGGAACATGCCCTTTCTCTATTGCCGCAAGCTCATCTTCTAGGATCCTTCACCTGTCGAGGGAAAGTCTCCCCCGAAGCCAGGGAACTATTCCAAAAACTACCCGAGCATCGAGCTTGGGCGGTGATGGCCGCTAGTGCCCAACATCATCCTGACAAAAACGATATTGCCGACGCTCAAGATTTCGCTCGTTGGGTTCTAGCCCTTTATTACAGTTAAAGTAACTTTATTTACTTCCCTTTGGCTGAGCAAACTCAACCAGTACCCCTGTCATAGAGCGGGGATGAACAAAGGCAATAATGGTTTGGCGCGAGCCCGCTTTTGGATATCCAGGTAAAAATGAAATTCCTCGACTGGTAAGGTCTTCTTCCCACTGGTCAATATCTTCCACTTCAAAACATAGATGATGAAGCCCCTCTCCTTTTTGGGCAAGGAACTTCTCCAGAGAGGAACCAGAAACAAGGGGAGTCATCAACTCAATGGTGAAGCCTTCAGGGGTACGGAGGTGGGCTACTTTAATTCCTTCCGATTCCACCTCTTCTACTTTTTCTAAGATTAAACCGAGTTTCTCTTGCCAGATTTTGAGAGCTTCTTCCAAATCCCGGACAGCCACAGCGATATGATCCAAACCTTTTATCCGCGACATTTACTCCTCCAAAGCCGTGCGCAAAAGAATTTCCGCCAGAGAATAAGGATCTAACTGACGACACCACAATTTCTGCATCAACTCACCAAGTTTCTTGGCATTTATTTTCTTTTGAATCAACCCAAAGACTTCCTGACTGACAATATCTCTGACCATGGCCTCTAACAACTGTTGTCTTTTTCTTGCCTGCTTTGAATTTCTCGGAGTCTGAATAAACTTTAATAATTCTTGAGTTAATTCCTTCACTCCGAAGCCCTCAGTGGCGATAGTCTTGACTACCGGAATCTCTTTATCTCCTGAACCGCCTAACTCGAGCATGGCCCGGAGCTGTCTTTCGGTCCGGTCTGTTTCAGGAGAATCGGCTTTATTGAGAACAAAAATATCTGCTATTTCCATTAAACCGGCCTTAAAAATCTGAATATCATCCCCAGCTCCCGGGGTTAAAACCACAACAACTATATCCGCCAGCTTGACGATTTCCACCTCATCCTGTCCCACCCCCACTGTTTCCACAAAAATTATCTCTTTACCTGCAGCCTCAAGTACAGTCACGGCTTCGCCTGTAGCTTTGGCCAACCCGCCAAGATTACCTCGGGTGGCCATACTGCGGATGAAAACTTCATCATCGAGGCTATGACGCATCATCCGGATGCGGTCCCCGAGAATTGCCCCTCCGGTAAAAGGGCTGGAAGGGTCCACAGCAATCAAGCCAATTTTCTTGCCTATCTTCCGGAAAGAGGCAATCAATTGGTCTAAAAGGGTGCTCTTACCAGCTCCTGGTGAGCCAGTCAGCCCAATCACTATAGCTGAACCTGAATAAGGAAATATCTGCTTCATTAATTCTTTGGCTCTTCGGGAATTATTTTCGAATAGAGATATCCCTTTGGCTATAGCTCGAGGGTGGCCCGCTAAAATTCCCGCCGCTACTTCTGATATTTCCATCCTCACCTATTATTATTCACGTGGTGAATAGTTGGAAAAAGGAGGCAGAGAGCTAAAACTCCTGGAGAATACGATGAGCAATAATCCATCTCTGAATTTCAGAAGTCCCCTCACCAATAGTGGCTAGTTTGGAATCACGATAAAATTTTTCCACCAGATAATCTTTGGTGAAACCATAGCCCCCATGAATTTGAACAGCCATTGAAGAAGCCCGGACAGCCAGCTCACTGGCATATAGCTTAGCCATAGCCGATTCTTTGGGTATTTTTTTCCCTTGATCCTCTAAAAAGGCAGCTCGATAGGTTAATAAACGAGCCGCTTCCAGTTCAGTAAAGCCATCAGCTAGCATCCATTGAATAGCCTGAAAATTAGCAATTGGCTGATTAAATTGTTCCCTTTCTTTGGCAAATTTAAGAGCCATTTCCAAAGCTCCCGCCGCAATCCCCAGAGAGAAGCCAGCAATACTTACCCGTCCTCCATCGAGAATAGCCATGGCCTGCCGGTAACCTTGACCTTCTTGACCGATTAAATTCTCTGCTGGCACTTCTACATCTTCAAAAATTAATTCCGCCGTGTCAGCAGCTCTAATTCCCAGTTTATCTTCTTTCTTTCCGGGCCGAAAACCAGGCATATCTTTTTCTACGATAAAAGCCGAAATCCCCTGTCTTTTCTTCTCCGGATCAGTAACCGCCATGATAACTAAGATTTCGGCTAGGGAGCCATTGGTAATAAATAATTTAGAACCATTGAGAATATACTTATCTCCTTTCTTCACAGCTCTTGTCTTAATGGCCGCCGCGTCTGACCCAGCTCCGGCTTCGGTTAAGCCCCAGGCACCCAACGTCTCTCCGGCGGCTAGACGAGTTAGATACTTCTTTTTCTGAGCCTCACTCCCAAAAAGGTTAATATGATTGGAACAAAGGGAGTTATGGGCAGCTACCACTAGGCCAACGGCAGGATCAACTTTGGACAATTCTTCCAAAATAATTACATAATCAACATTGGAATATCCAGCTCCTGAATATTCAGGCGGAATAATAATTCCCAGAAGCCCCATCTCTCCCAGCTTCCGAGTTAATTCCTTCGGCCACCGACCCTGTTGATCCCATTCTCGGACATAAGGAAGAATTTCCTTTTCAGCAAAGTTCCGGATGGACTCCTTGAGGAGTTGTTGTTCTTCTGAAAATAAAAAATCCATATTACACCCTCTCGCTTAAGAGTTATAAAATTCTGAATAAAACATCATCTTTGTGTTCATCTTATCTTCTCCCTGGAGATAAATCAAGTCTATGTCTTAGATTCATAGTCTTAATGAATGCCTGAGAGATGGAGGTTAATATTTTAGCTCCCCAGCTTTTTGGGGTTAAGTTTTTGGCTCTTCCCTTTAGTCTAGTTGGCTTTGGTTTATTATAATTTGAGGCTCTCTATAGAAAATTTAGGGACAACTCTTCACCTTATACCTTTATTTTGATAGGTTCTTTTAAATCAAGCCAGAATAGCTAAGCGGGATCAAGACTTTACCTCCCCCCTTTGAGTCCCAAAAAAGGGAAGAAAAATTTATTTGAAAGCAAGGAAATAATCTTTCTCACTGCCCTGTCCACCCCAACATTAAAGGGGAAATCCTAACTCTACCTGGATGTTCTGGCTGGAGTTGCTGTTAACTTCGATGGATTAAGAGAAAAGGGAAGTCCTAACTCTTTCGACCATAAATTAGAGCTTATTTGACAAGTTTCTGGGATTACTCTAAATTATCTTCATGATGTCTAGCTTTTTTCGTCTCATCTTCTACGTCTTACTTTTTTATCTTATTTACCAAGTCCTACGGTTTTTTCAGGCCTTAAAAAAAAGCCAAGCCCGTTCCAAAAAAGCCTCTACAGCTGTCTCCTCTCAGATTATGGTCAAAGATGAGGTCTGCCAAACTTATCTCCCCCAGGATGAAGCCATTTCACTTAATTTTCAAGGAAAGACATATTATTTTTGTTCAGAAAAATGTCAGCAGAAATTTTTGGCCGAAGTTAAAAAAGATAAAAAGACAAGACCTAGTTTAAATAGCTAAACTCCATGAATCTATGGTAATTGCCTCCTCCAACGTAATCTGCTCATGATCGTGATTGGCGGGGACAATATAAGAATCCCCTTCTTCAACGATAAAATCCTCCCGCTTATCTTCCATCATAATGATAATTCTCTGTTTTCCTTTTAACACGTGGGTGACCTGTTCATAGGCATGGGAATGAGGAGGTACCCGGGAACCTTTTTTATACTCAAACCTAGCCAGTAAAATATCTTTACCACAGGCCAAAGTTATTCTGGTCACCCCTTCAAAAACTTCTACTTTAATATGATTGTCCTTTTTAATATAAGGCATTTTTACCTCTCTTCACCATAAAAGAATGTTATCATTTCTATTCCGAGGGAGGTGAATCACCAGCGAATACGAAAGTCGTTAAATTCCCCTTGATAATCTTCCCACTCCACCTCTATTTTTTCCACTCGGGCCAAAGGTGGTCCTTCTTCCATTCTTTGAAGAAGAGCCTCTACTTTATCCCTTTCCCCTTCCAGGACTGCCTCTACCCGACCATCAGGCAGATTTCGAACCCAACCTTTAATTCCTAAGGAATCGGCCCATCTCCGGGTATGATCCCGATAAAATACCCCTTGAACTAATCCAGAAACATAAACATGAAGCCTGACCATCTTTGAGTAAATTCATGTTAACACAAAATTATAAAGAAGCCAATATTTCTCGTCAGCATCTTCATTTCTGGAAAATAAGTGGGCCAACAGAGGGGTTCGGGTCTTCACTTTTCCCCCCTTGACCTGAATTTGGTGAAAGCTGATGAAGCAAATTTTGGTTCGCTTGGAATTTGATTTTCTTCCTCTATTTTATTGACTATCTTCTTGGATAGGGCAAAGCCCCAAGGGAGAAAATGTTTTAAGCTTAGTCTATTGGGGACGGGACAAAGAATTTTTTCTTCAAAATTGAAAGGTGAAGATGTAATTCCCAATTGCGCTGGCAGCTCGATCATCCCAGAAATAATGATGTTTTTCCCATTTTCTTTAGTGTCTGGAAGACAAGATAGATGAATTTGCTCTGACGAGAAAGCTATTTATTTAAAGGAAAGGGGACAGATTTGACTTGGTAGTCCGACTCTGGTAGAAAACTTCTAAAGATGAAAGCTGCGGTCGGCCTTTCGGGAAAAAGTCTTTTAAGTGTGGCTGGGTTTGACCCTTCCGGAGGAGCTGGCCTACTTCTTGATTTAAAGGTCTTCCACCACTTCAATTTCCATGGTCTGGCGGTGGTGACTACCTTGACTGTCCAAAACACCCAAGGCGTCAAATCTTGGCAACCACTTGCCCCTGAATTCATTTGGCAACAATATAAGACATTAAAAGAAGACTTCTCTTTCCAGGGAATTAAAGTGGGTCTTATCAGTTCGCTGGCCCAGCTCGAGGCCCTGTCTCAGATTCTCCAGGAAAATTCCTCTCTGCCTCGAGTAATTGACCCCGTCTTCTCTTCAAGTGGCGGTCAAGAATTTTTTAAGCCTCAATTTTTGCCTGAGTACATCAAAAAAATCCTACCGTTGGCTACGTTAATAACGCCAAATCTTGACGAAGCTGAATTGCTGGTAGCCCAAAAAATTCAAACAGTCAACGAAATGAAAAAAGCTGCTCAAAAAATAAGCTCCTTTACCCAAGGTGCTTGTTTAATTAAAGGCGGACATCTCTCAGGTGCTCCGACTGATATTCTGACTCTGGAAGGAAAGATTTATTGCTTTTCCCATAAAAAATTCCCCTTCTCGGTCCATGGCACAGGCTGTCTCCTTTCTTCGGCGATTGTTGCCTTTTTGGCTCAAAAGAAATCACTAATCGAAGCAGTCGGCCAGGCCATTGACTTCGTCCAACGTCAGATAGCTAAGGCTCGCCAGCTAGGCCAAGGCCAACGGGTGTTTATCTTGAGGGAAAAAGATTAATTTAATTCCTGCTCATTGTTTTAGCTTTCGCCACTAATAAACATCTAACTTGGATAATTCATAAAAAAAGATCTTTTCCTTCATAACGTATTGATATATAATACGTTAGAAAAAAAAGAGAGAGGGAACAACCAAAAAAGATTGGACCAATCACCCCCTAAGATTTTTGGCTGTTCTAGGATCAAATTTTTTAATTTATGAATAGATGAGGCTAAGATTGACTAAAAAATTCAAAAGTTGTTGAAAATTAGACTCAAATTCTCATTTCTCAATTTTAACCAAAAGGCCAGCCCTCTCACAGAAAAAATTACAGGCAAGCTGGTCTAAAACTTTCCATTATCTCTATTGGGCTAGGGCAGTAGATTAGTAAGAGAAAGGAATTTCTAGATGAGGCCAAGAGATAAATGACAAAAAGCCATGTTATCCAAAGGTGAAGGGTGAAGGCCTGAGTCAGTTTAATCCTTCTGACCTTATCCAGAGGGCCATGTCTAAACAAACTGGAAAAATGAAGATTTGAAGTCAAATTTCTCAACTCCCAAACAAGATTTATGAGAGGGGAAGACCCAACTCCAATTGACCAATTTAGAATCTAGCTCCTTAAAGAGAGGCAGAACAGGGCTTATCCTCAATTGTCAGAGTTCCTTACAGCCTGACTCGCCGCTTCGAACCAGTAATTTTTGCAAAAGAACGGGACCAATGATTTGGTTAAGAGCAATCACAGCCAGGAGCAAAGTTTTAAACTGGGCTCCCCACAGGGGAATTTCTTTCTCAATGATAATAGCCATACCTAAGGTCACTCCTGCTTGGGAAATGAAGCCTGCCCAGCCAAAGCTCCTCATTAAGGAATTTGTTCCACCTAACCTGGCTCCGCTGAAGGTGCCGAGAAACTTTAAAGCGCTCCGAATTAAAACTATAGCCACAGCCAACAGCCAGCTCTTCCGTAAAGCAGTCATATCCAGTGAGGCGCCGGAGATAGCAAAGAAAATAACAAAAATGGGTAAAGCCACCTTCTTAATAGCCTTAATAAGATTAGTCCCATAAGGAGAATAATTCTCGACGATAAAACCAGCCACGAGACAAATTAATAGAGGATGGAAACCCAAGGAATGAGAAATTTCATAAGAAAAAAAGGCAATGCTCAAAATAAAGACAGTCACTTCCCGTTGAATATATTTTAAATAAAGCACCAGGCCTCCACCGATAACTACCCCCAGCAACAATGAGCCACCAACCTCCTCTAGAAGCCGAAAGACAACTAACCAATCTAACCCGGGGGACTCACCTCCTCCCTGCACCCACGATTTAACCAAAGAAAGAGAAAAAGCAAAAAGGAGAATGACCACAAAATCCTTAACTACGGCTGTGCCTAAGACAAGATCAGTCAATCTCCCCTTGGATCTGGTTTCGGTAATGACGGCAATAGTAGTTGAAGGAGAAGTAGCTGTGGCCAAAGTCCCTAACAGGAGAAAAAAAGGCAAAGGCGCAAAATATCCGATTTGCTGGTGAAAAATTTTTAAAGGGAGGAGAAAACCAATCATTATGAAACCACCGATAATAAAAAACGTCTGCCAGAAAACAAGATGAAAAATAGCCCTCAACTGCTGTTTCAAACGGCTGAGACGCATCTCTCCACCAGCAATGAGAGCAATTAAACTCAAGGCGAGCCCATCAAATATCTGAAGCGTTTGGACATCGTGATGGGAAAGAAAACCCAATAAATAAGGCCCTCCCAGGATCCCAGCTAGAATAAAACCTGTGATCTGAGGCAGTTGGAAGCGAGCCACTCTTTGCCCCACTAAAAAAGCAAAGAGAAGGATAAAACCAAAGGAAAGAGCTAGACTTGACTGCAGCCCTAAAGAAACCTGGATTATCTCTGATCGCCAGAGAAGCATACCCGCCAAGAGAATCAACAATTCAATCATTGGTTCTCCTCGTCGAGACAAGCATAGACCTTCTTGTTACAAACCACAGCCAGACGCAATACCCAAGGACTAAGAAAGTCAAGACAGATAACACTGATTAACCCCAGAGTCATAAAGAGCTGGCTGAGAGTCAACCCCCACCAAAGATAGACACAAACGGTGAAAGTCACCCCCATAACTCCTGAGGAGAGAAAACATAAGCCATACCAAGGGGAAAAAGGAAAAGGGAAATGGAGAAGACTTGTTAAAGGAGAGATCAGTCCAATGAGAACCAAAATTTTCAGAACAATAAGAAGCAAAATCACCCAAGCCAGAGGCCAACTAAAC
>QMPV01000003.1 GCA_003648765.1 Candidatus Aminicenantota bacterium | reverse complement strand
TAAAAAGAAGGTTAATTTGATCAGCTCCTCTAAGACTTTCTTGAGCAGGATAGATTCTCTCTCTTGGGGGGAGAAAAGCTGGCCAAAAATTCATTTTTTATTATTTTACAAATTTTGACTTGGTTCAATCAACAAATAAAGTCAGCGCCACTGGGGAAAAATCCCTGGGGATTACTTTTTCTTCCCAAGTATGAAGAGAAAAGAAAATAAATAAAGTCAGGAATTAAGGTAAAACTTAAGCTGGGCTGGACAATGGCTTTTTCCAATAAAACCCTCTCAGATTTCTTTTATTTAAAAGAAAAATTTGATAATATTATTCTTTCACACCATCATCTTTTCTCTGGAGTTAAACCATGAAGCTAGGACTGGATCTAGGCAGTTTTGCCTGTAAAGCTGTTCTTCTCAATGAGCATTCTCAAATAGAAGAAGTATTCATTGTGCCCACCAAAGGAGATTATCCTCAAGCCCTCCAAACTCTTTTCCAAAAAATCCAATCCGCCTCTTCTCCTTCTCTAAGCGTGGGCGTGACAGGTGCGGGACGCCATCTCTTCGACTGGCCGGCGGAAGTAGAAATAATTAATGAAATTGTGGCTCTTGTTCTAGGAGCCCATCACCTTCATCCTCAAACAAAAAGTCTCGTGGAAATTGGGGCCGCTAATTCTCGCTGGGTGGAAAAGAAAGCCGCCACCCAAGCCAACCACGAACCCGAAATTATTGATTTTGCCATCAATGAGCAATGCGCCGCGGGTTCAGGAGCTTTTCTCTCCCAGCAAGCCCATCGGCTTAAGCTTTCGGTGGAAGAATTTGCCCATCTGGCCTCCCGAGCAGCCAAAGGAGCCACCATTGCCGGCCGGTGCAGCGTCTTCGCTAAATCAGATATGATCCATCTCCAACAAAGAGGTATTCCAGTAGATGAAATTGCCTATGGAGTCTGCCTAGGACTGGTTCGCAATTTCCTGGCCACTCTTCTTAAAGGAAAAGAATTGGCCACTCCGGTGCTTTTCTGTGGAGGAGCGGCCCGAAACAAAGGCCTCCAACGTGCCTTTAAAGAAATCCTGCATCTGGCTCCCTCAGAAATAATTATCCCCTCCTCCCCTGAATCTGTCTCGGCTCTGGGAGCCGCTTTAATTGCTGCTCAAAAACAAAAATCCATACCTCTTTCCCTACTTCTTCAAACAACTGAGTCCAGAAAAAGTCAGGCCCAGTCATCTTCTCTTGTTTTGCTCCCCTTAAAACCTCTCCCGAAAACTCCTCAGGAGGAACCCCAGCCTCGGGCCAATAAAGAAATCGAGGGTTTTCTAGGAGTCGATGTTGGCTCGGTGAGTACTAATCTGGCTTTCATCGACCGAGCAGGTCAAGTGGTGACAGGAGTATATCTTCCGACAAAAGGCCGGCCCATTGAAGTCCTGAGAGAAGGTTGGTCGCTTCTTTTGGAAAAAACTAAAGGAAAAATCAAAATATTGGGTCTTGGCACCACCGGCAGCGGCCGGCATCTGGCCGGACGTCTTCTCCAAGCCGACGTAATCCGCAATGAAATAACAGCTCAACTGCGGGGAACAACTCACTTTTTCCCCGATGTAGACACTATTTTTGAAATTGGTGGCCAGGATTCCAAATATGTAGCGGTGGAGAAAGGCCGAATAAAAGACTTCACCATGAACAAAATCTGTGCTGCTGGGACAGGTTCTTTTTTGGAAGAACAGGCCGAACCTTTCGGCATTAAAATCAAAGGCCAATTCGCTTCTATTGCCGCCCAATCTACCCAGCCCTACGACCTCGGTTCCCGGTGCACCGTGTTTATGGAATCGGAAATGGTCAAAGCCGCCAGCAAAGGCATCCCTCTCCCCGATTTAATGGCGGGTCTAGCTTATTCCATCGCTCGAAATTACTTGGAAAAAGTAGTGGAAGGCCGGACGGTGGGAGAAAACATTGTCTTCCAAGGAGGAGTAGCTTCTAATGCCGCTGTGGTCAAAGCTTTCTCTCAACTTCTCCACAAAGAAATCAAAGTCCATCCTTACAACCGAATCTCTGGAGCTATTGGGGTAGCCCTCATTGCTCGGGAAAACATCCTCCAAAGGGAAAAAAGGGGAGAAAAAATAGCTCCTAAAAACGCCCAGCTGGCTCAGCGTCTCCAGAGTGAGTATCAGGTCCGCACTTTTGAATGTCAGCATTGCCCCAACCATTGCCAAGTAACATTGATCCGGTTGGGACAAGAAAAACTTTTCTTTGGCGACGTCTGCGAACGATATACTTCTCAAACTACTACCCCAACTGAACCGACTGCGGCGGGAGCTCCATCTCCCCAGCCAAATCCGCCTTCTCTCCCTGAGTTTAGAGAAAAATTCTTTGAAAAATATTCTTCCTTAACCCCTGGCTCCCGGGGACGCATTGGTTTACCCCGAGCCTCCTTCTTCTACGAATTTTTGCCCTTCTGGGCAAACTTTTTCAGCTATTTGGGATTTGAAACAAGATTATCACCCCTTTCTTCTTCCCAAATACTGACTTTGGGCCTGAAACGGTTGTCAGCCGAAACCTGTGCTCCGATAAAACTTGCTTTCGGCCATACTGAAATTTTCCGTCATCAGGATGTGGATTGGGTCTTTCTACCGTCTATCGTTGATACTCACCAAGACAACGGAGAATCCGTCTATCTTTGTCCTTACAGTGAACACTTACCTTTTATGTTTCCCACCAAATTAGGAGGAAGACTGCTGAGTCCGGTCATTCAATTCAATAGCGGTTGGGAAGGTTTTAAACAATCCATGGCCGAGACCGCCTCCCAATTGGGACTAACCACTGAAGAAATGGCCGCTGCTTATCATTACGCCTGGCAAAAACAACTGGAATTTCAGCAATCTTTACAACAAAAAGGACGGGAGTTTCTCCGTCAAGCTCGGGAATCAGGTGAAGATATTCTGGTGGTTATTGGCCGGCCCTATACCATCTATGATTCCTTTTTAAATTTAAACCTGCATCTCCACCTCCAGCGGCGAGGTGCCTGGGTAATACCTCTTGACTTTCTGCCAGCGGAAGAATTAAGCACCCCTCATTGGCCAGGAAAACCTCCCTGGCGGTATGCCCAAAAAATAATTCAGGCCGCCCTTTGGGTCGCCCGGGAAGATAAAGCTTATCCTCTTATCCTCAGCAACTTCGGCTGCAGCCTCGATGCTTTCATTCATAAACACCTTCACCATATTCTAAAAGAAAAGCCATCTCTTTATCTTGAATTTGATGAGCACCGGGGCGAAGCTGGCTTAATCACTCGAATTGAGGCCTTCTTAGACGAAGTCGAAGAAAATAAATCCCTCCCTCAAAGTAGCCAACCCACCTTTATCGTGCCTGGTCCCCCTGAGGTTATCGAAGAATATCAGGGCCGAACTTTCCTCCTCCCCTATTTTTCTGACCATGTTTATGCCTTTGCTGGTGCTTTCCGCAGCATTGGCCTCCCAGTGAGAATTCTCCCCCCTCCGGATGAAAAGAGTATTGCCTTAGGCGAAGAATGGACCTCTGGCAAGGAATGCCACGCCTTCGCCATTATTGCTGGTGATCTGATCAAAGCAGCTCAATCCCCCCGCGAGGGCCAGGAAATTTTCTTCTTTCCAGGAGCCAGATATGCCTGTTTACTGCAACAATATCAAGATGGTTTAAACTATCTCCTTCAGGATATGGGGATTACCGACCTCAAGGTGGTAGCTCCCTCGACTGATTTTTTCTGGAAATTGCTTGGCTTTCAAGGGATAAAACGCCTCTGGGATGGCTTGCTAGCAGTAGATTGGTTGATTAAAAGTGCCTGCTCCCGGCGGCCTTATGAAAGGCAAAAAGGAGCCACCGACCGTGTCCATCAAACCAATTTAAGAGATATTGAACTCAGTCTGGCCATAGACGATTTATCAGCCGCTCTCAAACGGTGTGCCGCCCGCCTACGGGAAATTCCCATCTCTCCTGAACCTCGTCCCAAAATCGGTTTAGCTGGAGATATTTACACCCGGCAGAACCCAGTGGCCAACCACAATTTATTCCTGAAGTTAGAAGCCATGGGTTGTGAGGTTTGGCCGGCGCCTTTCATCGTGGATGACGTTGACTTTGGCCTGCAAAAAGAGTTCTTCACCAATCTACGGCGCCGCAACTTTCTCAAAGCTATGACCGCCGGCCTTCTCCACCTGCGGAAAGAATTGGAAAAAATCAAAATAGAAAAAACACTTAAAGATGTGCTTCCTTCCCGAAAAGAGCCTTCTTATCGCCAAATTGAAAACCTGATTTCTCCTTATCTCACCCTGGACAATAATCAAACCCTAATTCTAAATATTGCCAAAATGGTTGACTTCGCCTCCCGAGGAGCCGATGGCGTCATTAATGCCATTTGCTTCAATTGTATGCTGGGCACAGTTTCTGGAGCTATTGCTCAGAAAATCCGTCAGGATTTCCAAAATATCCCTATCCCCACCTTGATCTTTAAAGGCAAAGAAGACCCCACCGAAGAATCTCGACTGGAAGCTTTTGTCTATCAGGTAAAACAGGCCTGGGCGAAAAAGCAAGCCCAACAAAGGGAGTGGGCTAAAGAGTCCTGGTTGGAGTTTTAGTCCTCAAACCGCGTCGCGATAATTGAAACCGTACTTGATAGCAGCCAGATTTTTCTCGAGTGACTTGGGTGGTAACAGGTCTTTAATATTAATGAGCATAATATTTATCCCGATGTACCGGAGAATCCGCCCCAAGGCAATCATATTAATGTACATTTTGTCGCCAAATTTGGTAATAGCCACATCTCGAAACCCATAGTAGGTTCCTTTCTTACTTTTGATCTCACAACTTAAGGGTTCTGGCTCACTGATACTTTCGTCAATGACCAAACTTCGGGCCGGGAACCATTCTCTCGTTCGAGTAAATTTAATTAAAATATCCGCTTCATCAATAATGGGGTTTTCAATTTTTTCATCAGAGTAAATCAAATCAGCGCTAATTTTGCCGCTCCGAACAGCGGAATCATATTCCAAATTCAGGGAGACTTCATGACCCAGCTGGGCCAAAATAGACCCCAGGGTAAAGGAAAGGAATTTTACTCCCTGACCAGCCTCTCCCATAATTTTTATCTTCTTTTCTTTCTGGGCTTTTTCATAATCCCCAATATATTTGAAAATGTGGCGAATGCGAATACCAAACATATTTTTTCGTAAAAGAACCCCTTTTTTAAAACCCAACTTGGAACAAAAATTAAGAAAGCGGTTGTGCTCGGCATACATATACATTTCCATTTTGTAACAGCCTCTCTGGACGAGTTCTTTCTCCACATGGGCCAAAAGTTTTTTGACTACTCCTTGGCCCCGATATTCTTGCAAGGTATAAATCCAGTAAATAGTAAAAACATTCTGGAATAACCAGCCGAAGAGAAAAGCAATAATTTTATTTTCCTCCTCCACCACATACAACAAAGCCTGCTCTTCTTGACAAAGCTCTTGGAGGGCCTCGGCGGTGAAATTAGCTTTTAAGGTTAAACGCACTTTCTCTGGTTCCCGGGCATAAATCTCATCGATGACCATTTCCATCAGCCGATTAATTGGCTGACATTCATTGGGTTTGGCTTGCCTTATTTTCATTTTTTTAATATCCCCAATTCGTTGTCTTTCAATAAGCCCTGAGGTGAATGATTAATTTTATAAATCTCTTTTATTTTTAAGAGCATTTCATAACCATAGCGATAACCCATCCGGCGGCCAAAATTTTCAATACAATAGGCCACTACTTCAATAAAAGCAAATCCCGGCCAGGCAAAGGCCTCCCGAATGGCTTTCTGTAAGTGATTGATATGATAGGCAGAACTCCGGGCATAAAAGTAGCTTTCATTGGCCGTAATCAAACCTTGAATGTTTATTGGGCTATAGCGATTTCCATGGGGACTGGTTAATGTTTTGATTCCCTTCCCGGTGGTGGGAGCCATCTGGCCACCCGTCATTCCATAAGTCTGATTATTAACACAAATCACGGTTAAATCAACATTCCTTCTTGCGGTATGAATCAAATGGTTACCGCCGATACCCACCAAGTCACCATCCCCACTAAAAACTAAAACATTAAGCTGGGGCTTGCCTCTCTTAATGCCTTCCGCCACAGGTAAAGCCCGACCATGAGTGACATGGACAGAATCAACATTAAAATAACCTGCCGCCCGACCACTACAGCCAATTCCAGAAACAACGGTTAATTTCTCTCGGGGCAGATTCATTCTTTCTAGAGAAAAAGTCACTTGTTTAAAGATAATGCCGATAGCGCAGCCACCGCACCAAGTGGTGGGCCATCTACTCCATTTGACATAATCTTTATAAAGCATTGAGGGCCTCTTGAATTTCTCTTAAATGTATTTTCCCCCCTAGAATCGGCAAACTGATCACTTCTCGCCGGAGAACACGCTGAACCTCTCCCGCATATTGGCCATCATTCATTTCTATCACCACTATCCGGTCATAATTAGCCGCGGCCTGGCTCAATTCCTTTTCCAAAACAGGGAAGAGACGTATCGGCCGAAAGAGGCCGTAAGCCTTCTTTAAAGGGCGAATTACCCGAGCTGTTATTCCAAAAGCAATCAAGAGAGTATCTGCCTGGGGGTTATCTAAGAATTCAAAATAATTATACTGGCAGGCCACGGTCATGATTTTATTTTTCACTCGAGTATACCATTGCCGATAATAGTCACTGTCATCTGTGAGAGGAACTCCTTCCCGCGCCAAAAGACCGGTAAAATGCCGATTTCCTCCCCCTAGAGGCTTCAATTTTCTTCTCTTTAGGTGGGGCTTTACAGCTCTTAAATCAACTGTCTCACTTAAATGGGCCAGGAAACCATCCAACAAAAGAATCACTGGACTCCGGGATTCCTCCGCGGCATTAAAGGCTTCAATGGTGTAAAAATAACACTCTTCCACTGTGGCGGGATAAAAAACCAGAGGGTTATAGTCCCCATGGCTACCATGGCGGGCTTGAATCAAATCTCCTTGGGAAGGTAAGGTGGGCATGCCTGTGCTCGGACCCACTCGCTGGACATCGACCACGACCAAAGGAATCTCCATCATGTGAGCCAAACCAATTCCCTCTTGTTTGAGAGACATCCCAGGTCCAGAAGTGCTGGTCATAGCCTTCAATCCAGCTAAACTGGCTCCAATAGCCATATGGATGGCAGCTATTTCATCTTCAGCATGGACAAATTCTATTTCTCCCTCTTTCTCAGCTAAAAAATGCATTATTTCAGAGGCAGGAGTAATTGGATAAGCGGCAAAAAAGCCCAATCCCGCCCGGAGAGCTCCCCGGGCAATCGCTTCATTGCCCATAATAAGTTGTTTCATTGGCGACTACCTTCTCGGGTGGTAGATAAAACACTCTTTGAGCTGATTTCTCCCGCCGGAGTCGATTTAATCTCTTGCTCCTTCGTTGGACTGCGCCGAACTTTTGGGCGAGGAACAACTTCTAGAGCAAAATCAGGACAATATTTCATACATAACTGGCACTGGATGCATTTCTGACGACTAGTTAATTCGTCCTCATCAAAAAAAAGATTATCCACAGGACAAATAGCCACACAGGTAAAGCAATGTTTACAGTAATTGGCTATCCAAGTAATTGAAGGATCTATTTTCTTTCTCTCTGGTTCCACGTCATTACCTTCTATTTTTCCTGGCCATGGCTTGAAACGTCGTAATATTTAATTTCATAAAGACGATCCACCTCTCTTATTTTTTGAATTAACAAGTAAATTAAAATTGCGATAACTAACCACATCCAGCCTAAAAAAACCAGAATAGCTGTCTTCTCCTTGAGATTCACCGGTCCTGGCTTGACTGACTCATTGGAGCTTTTTTCCTTAACTAATTGATGTTGTCCAAGTTGAGCCACTGGTTGGCCCGGTAAAAAATTCTGGCCAAAGAAAAAGAAGATAAGTCCAATGCTGAGTATTAATTTCAAATATAAAAAAATTGATTTCATAATACACTCCAGAGACTCATGACCACCGCATAAACTATAAAGGCAACAGCTGCCCAGGTGATAACCTTACCTTTTCGTCCGGCTGGATCGGTGTCCAACAAAGGGAGAAAGAAAAAGAGGCCCACAGCCACCATAACTAAAAGAATGGCTATAGTATCTCCCGGAATTCCCAAAATCGTGGCTGGAAATAACTTTAAGGTTTGAAAAAGAAAAAGAAAATACCACTCGGGTCGCACTCCCACTGGTGCTGGGGCCATTAAGTCAGCTGGTTGACCCAATCCCCGAGGCAGAAAAAGGCTCAGGGTTATTAAGCTGCCCAAGAGAATAAGCCAGAAAACTGACTCCCGTAAGAGGAAATTAGGCCAGAAAGGATAGCTGGGAAGTGGTCGATTCTGCTTCTCTTCTCTTAAAGGCACACTCATGCCGTGTTTCTGGATTAGATAAAGGTGGAACCCCAGCACCAAGATAAGCGAAAGAGGAAGAATACTCACATGGAGACCAAAGAAACGGGTGAGAGTATCACCGGTCACATCAGCTCCTCCCCTGAGAAGTTGAGTCACCCAGCGGCCAATGAGAGGAATAGTACTGGGAATTTCAGTACCCACTTTGGTGGCCGCTAGAGAAAGCTCATCCCAGGGGAGGAGGTAGCCAGTAAAGCCAAAGGCTAAAGTAAGAAACAGCAGGATGACGCCACTCATCCAAGTTAACTCTCGAGGGGGTCGATAAGCTTTGAGAATCCAGAGGCTTAAAAGATGAATAAACACAAAAGCGATCATCAGAGTAGCGGACCAGTGATGAAGAGAACGGATTACCCAACCATAAGAAACTTCGGTCATTATCTGGGTCACACTCTGATAGGCTTTTTCCAAAGTTGGCTTATAATAAAGAAGAAGCATAAATCCTGTAATTATCTGAATAACCAGAAAAATAAGAATAGCGCTGCCGGTATAGTACCAAAGAGTATGTTTGTGGCGGGGTACTTCTTTTTTCTGGAGAAAATTAACTATTTGCCCCCAGCCAAGCCTAGTCTCCAGCCACTCCCTAAAACTTTGCTTAGGCACTTTCTCCCTTTCGTCGAATGATTATTTTCTCGCCCTCCACAATTACATCCAACCTGCGGAGAGGTCGGGGAGGGGGACCAGCAATATTAATCCCATTTTCGTCATACCAACCATCATGGCAAGCACAATAAAACTTTCTCTGTTCGGGCAGATAAGTAACATTACAATCAAGATGAGTACAAACGGCGACAAAGGCGGTAAGGCTACCATCATCATTTCGCTTCAAAATTCCGGGCTTACTTCCCCAGGGAAAAGTTTTAAAAGAATTGGGTCCAGGCAACTCATAATCAGCTGCCGGAAGAATAACTTCTTCCGGCTCGCGATACGGAGGAAAAATAAACTTGATCACCGGCTGGATAATTGTGGCTCCCAAAGCCGTTAACCAGCCGCCGATTAAAGTATTAAGAAATTTACGCCGGGTAAAAAGCGAGTCTTTTAATTTCATCTTAGGGCTCTTTTTTAAATAATCTTTTTATTTTTTCGACCACCAATTTTCGGCGGAGACCTTCAATACCGTCCGCCGGTCGAACATTTTTAGGACAAACTTCATGACAGCGAAAAACGGTATCGCAAGCCCAAACCCCATCGGGCCTATCCACTTTGGCCCAAGAAGAGAAACTCCGTTTATCCCGAGGATCCTCGACAAAACGATAAAGCTTGGCTAAAGCAGCCGGACCCAAATAGCCTTGCCCCCGAGCCACCACCGGACAAGCACTGTAGCAGCAGCCACAAAGAATACAATTAATAAATTGATAAATCCTCTCCATTTGCTTTTCTTCAATCCGGTAGCCTTTTTCTGGGATTTCAGGTTGAGGGTGGAGAAAAGGCTTGATCTCCCGCAAGGCTTTCCAGAAGGGAGTCATATCTACCATCAAATCCTTCTGTATCTCGAAATTAGGTAAAGGTTCTATTACCACCACCTGACTTTTCAAGGATTCCAGAATAGTCCGACAGGCCAGAGTTATCTGGCCATTGATGACCATCCCACAAGCCCCACAAACTGCTTCCCGACAACTGTAACGAAAGGCCAACGTCGGGTCAAGATTATCGCGAATGCTCCGCAAAGCATCCAACACTGAATCCTTCTCTGAAGCTTCATAAGAAAATTCCTGAAAATAGGGTTTTTCATCCCGGGCTGGATTAAAACGGAGAATACGAAAAAGATACTTGGCCATCAGTATTTTCTTTCCTGGGGTTGATAACGGGTGATTTTTACTGGCCGGTAAGTCAACCGCGGCCCTTTTGGAGTAAACTCGGCTATGGTATGTTTCAACCAGTTTTGGTCATCCCGCCGAGGAAAGTCTAGCCGGAAATGGGAACCGCGGGTTTCTTCTCTAGCCAGGGCTCCTTTAGTAATTACCTCGGCAATATCAAGCATATATTCAAATTCCATCATCGTCACCAACTCCTGATAAAACTGAAGGCAGTCACTTCTCAAGGCAAGTTGGTGATATCGATGACGGAGTTCGCCTATTTCCTCAAGAGCCTCCGCCAGAGGCCCTTTTTCTCGGAAGATACCTACCTTCTCCATCATTATTTTCTTGAGTCGATGAAAGAGTTGATAAACATTTCCCCGAGATTCTTTGGAAAGCCATTGATTAATCCTTTCCTTTAATTGGGCGGCTGCTTCATTGACCAGACGGGCAGCCCGATCTTCTCCCTGACTCTCTTGCACATACTCGGAGGCGGAGAGCCCGGCTATCTTGCCAAAAACAACGGCTTCTAGCAAAGAATTGCCTCCCAGACGGTTGGCCCCATGAACACTGACACAGGAACACTCCCCGGCCGCATAAAATCCTTCTACCGGACTGGCGGCTTTTTCATTAACATCAATGCCCCCCATGGAATAATGTTGGGCTGGCTGGATGGGAATGGGTTCTTCAATTGGATCTAAGCCGCCAAAATAAAGGCAGATTTCTCTAATACCGGGTAATCGCTTCATTATTTTTTCTTTTCCTAAGTGCCGCAAGTCGAGATAAACATATTCCCCCTCAAAGCCTCGTCCCTTTTGTATTTCTGTTTGAATAGCCCGAGCCACGATGTCCCGTGGAGCTAGCTCCATGGCTGAAGGAGCATAATCAGCCATAAATCGTTTTCCCTGATTGTTGATCAAATAGCCACCTTCCCCCCGGGCACCCTCGGTAATTAAAATATTCTTCCCATAAAGAGAAGTGGGGTGAAATTGAACAAATTCCATATCCTTCAAAGGAATCCCAGCTCGGTAAGCCAGACCAATCCCACTGCCAAAATTAATCAAGGCATTAGTGGATTTTTGATAAACCCGGCCATAGCCGCCAGTGGCGAAAATTACAGCTCTGGCTTTGATGGGAATTATCTCACCTGATTGCAAATCATAAGCCACTAACCCATAACAACGACCATCTCTGACTACCAGATTAGTGACTAGCCATTCCTCATAAAAATGGACATCTTTGCTTAAAGTTTGTTCATAGAGCGTGTGGAGGAGAACCAACCCCGTGCGGTCTGCCGCATAACAGGTCCGGGGAAACCCCGCTCCCCCAAAGGGGCGCTGGGCGATGACGCCTCCAGGAAACCGGCTAAAGGGTACTCCCAAATGCTCCAATTCATAAAGCATGGGAATTGCTTGCTGACATAACAACTCTGCAGCGGTCTGATCAGCTAGGTAATCACTACCTTTAATGGTATCAAAAGCATGTCTTTCCCAACTATCATCCCGGCCTTCGGGATGATTACCCAAAGCCGCATTAATTCCCCCCTGGGCAGCCACCGAATGAGAGCGAAGGGGATGGACCTTAGAAATAACAGCAATATCCAATCCAGGAGCTGCATTGAGAGCCGCAGACAGACCAGCCAAGCCACCCCCAACAATCACTATATCATGTTCAACCATCCTCAATAGTCCCGGGTAAAGTAGATAATAATCAAGGCACCACTGACGAAAGCCGCTAGAATGGTGGAAAGCCAAAAGAGAAGTTTTTCTTTTTTCACGCCCAAATCAATGATAATCGTCCTCAAACCATAAAAAGCATGAAAGACGCCAGCAATAATCAACAGCGTATCAGATAGAGGGTTAGTATGAAGCAGGAGAGCCCAATCTGGCTTTTGATTTTTGGTCATCAAGAAAAAAGAAGTCGTAAATTTAAGGGAAAGAAGGACGATTAAAAACAGTCCTGAAATCCGATGAAAAACCCAAATAAACATAGAAGTCCCCTTTACGTGGGCTTAACCCCTCCCTCAAGAAGGATATTTATAATCACCGCCTGTCCTCAATTTTTACTTATTCTATCGAAATTATGACTCAATATCCTACTAGCTCTCCTTCACTCTGTCAAGCCGATCATCTCAAATCATTTTTCTTAGTTGAAAATAATGCCACGTTCTCCCCACAATTGGCAAGTATATTTTCATTTATCTTTTATTATTATCCCACTATTTTTCCTCCTCCTTAATCTTAGGAAATTTGGATTTCCTTGGTCCGAGAGGTGAAGAACTGATCCCCTCTCTCCTCATCACAAAAATTTCTTCTACTATCCAGAAAAGGCAACAAAATTTCGTCAGCGGCAAATGATACAGAGAAAACCACAACAGAAAAAATCGGAGATATTTCAAAAAACTCAAAGTTTCGATTTTTGAAGATTTATTGTCTCTGATTAGCTTAATCTTTAGTCTCTAATGAGAAAGGGGATAGTAAAAGAATTCTTCTTCAAAAGCCATGTCTAAAGTCGAACTAATCATGAGAGAACTACACAACTGAGGGGATGACAGCTCATAAATTTACAGCCTTAAGAAGACCCAGAGAGCTATAATAAATGTATTTTCTATAAATTTTAAATTTTTAGGGTTAAAATTTTTCTCACGACTCAATGGGGCCAAAAAAGTTAAGGGCTAGTCCTTAAGTCTCCAATTAAGGAGCTATCTCCAGCCAAGCCCATCTTTCCGCCTCAAGAAAAAACTAAAGAAAGCATCTTTTTCCTTCTTCTTGGGATATCTCTAAAGAAGACCAACCGGAGAGGGAACAGCCAGCCTATTAGTTTCTTTAAATCGCTAAAAAGAAAAAATCATTGCTTTTCCCTTAAAAATTCGCTACAAAGTAATATCTGGTTAAGCCAACCTGGTTCTAACAGCCTCCTGGTACGGCTGATAGAAATAAAGATAGGATGTGGATGGCTAGAGACGAGTTTTCTTTTCTCGGAACTCGAGATAAGGCCGTCTTTTTATCTTCTCCTCTTTCTTTTTTCACATTCAAAAAATCAGACCAAGCCTGCTCTGGCTCTTTCTTCTCAGCCGCAGGCAACTCTTTTAAAGACAAAATGACAAAGGAGTAGCCATGAATATTTATATTATTCTCATCCTCTGTTATTTGGGGTTTTTAACCTTTATTAATTTTTGGAAATCCCGCCAAGTCAAAGACCGCGATGATATGATGCTCGCCGGGCGCCAGATCTCAGTCACTAAAATGGTTTTTACTTTGATCTGCACCTGGATCGGCAGCGGCACTTTTATCGCCGGAGCTGAATTCGCCGCTAAAGCTGGCTGGAGCGCGCTTTGGCTCCCTGCCGGGGCTTGGGTGGGAATAATTATTATTTACTTCCTAGCAGCTAAAATCCGCACTTTTGGTCAATACACGGTGGGTGATATTCTGGAAGTGCGCTATGGCAGCCTAGCTCGAATCGTCGGGGCTCTAGCCATTATCATCAGCTTCACCGTCATTGTCAGTTATCAGTTTAAAGCCGGCGGCTATATTCTCAACACCATCAGTGACGGCCAGATCTCCAATGCCCAGGGGACATTTATGTCCTTTCTTTTCGTCACGCTTTTTACAGCCATCGGGGGCATGATCGCCGTGGCTAATACCGACCTTCCCAATGGCATCATCATCTTGACTTCCACTATCCTGTCCACGCCGCTAGTCATTATTGCCGCCGGCGGCTGGGAAAAAATAAAAACTATCTTACCCCCAAGTCATTTTCAGGTTTTCAGCCAGGAATTCGGCGGCAATCCCTATCTCAAGATTCCAGCTATCGGACTCTCCACCTTACTGCTGCTCCTGGGCGTCCAGAGTATGTATCAAAAATTTTACGCCGCCCGCAATCCTAAAGAAGCGCGCCAAGCAGCCGGCCTATGGGTGGTGGGCACCATTATCATCGAAACTGTGGCCATTGTCATCGCCGTTTTTGCTGCCGCCTACTTCTGGAATGAAATCCAGAGCGGCTTGATGGATCCGGCTGCGGTCATCATTCAAGCGGCGAAAAGAATGATCTTCTTCCCTGTAGGTGTTCTTCTCTTAGGAGCAGCCACCGCCGTGGTCATCTCGACAGGCATGAACTATCTCCTCTCCCCGACCACGACCATGATCCATGACATCTATCTCCGATATGTGCGAAAAAAAACCGACCAGACTGCAGCTTCGGAAAGAGGGATTGTTCTCTTCCAAAAAGCCTTAATCATTATTGTCGGCATCCTGGCTTATATTATGGCCACCAGAATGACTTCGGTGCTGGAAAGCGCCTATTTTGCTTACACTATTTATGGCGTAGCCATCTCACCGGCTTTGATTGCGGCGCTGGCCTCCAAACGAGTCACCCGGGTGGCGGGTTTGGTTTCTATTATCAGCGGTACGGTCATTACCATCTTTCTGAAGTTGGCCGGTTATATCTGGCCTTCCATCATGCGCCCGGTGGGAGACCCCAACGGTGACCCTTTTGGCATTCCCCTTATTTATCCGGCCATAATTGTCTCCGTGCTCAGCCTGGTGGTTATCTCTCTGTTTACCAAACCACCCAGTCGGGAAGTGTTGGCCCGGTTTTTCCCGGAAAAACCAGAATAAGAACTTATTAGAAACACGAAATTATCCGTCGGAAAAAATTTATTTGAGAGGCGGCGGAAAAAGCTTTGTTGAAACGCTGGGTTAATTACCTAACCACTCCGGCCTGGTGAAGAGGGTGATTAAAAAATATACTCGGCCGACCCTTCTCAGCTCCAGTCTATAACTCCGGCGCCGGACTCCGCCCCAAAAACATTCCTTCTCCCCAAGCCTCAAGAAACGAGCTAAAGAAAATTTTCAATCACATAATCTCAGGGAATTACTCCAGGAAAAGTCTGGCCGAAACTAAAAAGAAAGAACTAACATTCTTTTCAATGCTTGAGTGTTTTTCACCGCAGACGAAGAACTTTGCGAAAATGATATCCGTAAATTGAAAAAATAATCGCCTGGGGAAAACTGGTCGGCCGGTGGAGTAAAGACCAGAAAAAGAGTTTCCAGTAATAAAACCTTCCTTTATCTTTGATGCCTAAAAGAAAAATGGATTTGAGCAAGGCTTGAAGATGATACAAGTGTAACCGGAAAGGTCTTTTCAAAACAAAAGTTTTTTCAGCTAGATAATTTTTAACTCTCTGATAATAAGGCTGATAGGAATAAATACCTTCAATCAACCGACGATAACCTTTAATAAGGATTTTATAGTCCATTTTGGGAACGAAATTCATGGTGAAATCCGTATTATTGCCGGAAAGATGGGGCAGCAGGCGACCTTCTTTCTTCAACCGCTGATAGAGACGAGTATTCCGGGGTGCATTCAACAATCCAACCATGGCTGTGATAATCCGACTTTTCTGGATAAAATCGATCTGCTGCTTAAAAATAGACGGAGAATCATTATCAAAACCAACAATAAAACCGCCGGTTACTTCCAGTCCCGTCTGCTGAATCCGACGAACACTTGCCAGTAGATCCCGCTTTAAATTCTGAACTTTATGACATTCTTGAAGACTATTGAGGTCCGGGCTTTCAATACCCACAAAGACAGAGACAAAGCCGGCCTGAATCATTAGCTTCATCAATTCTTCATCATCACTTAGGTTGATTGAAGCTTCGGTATTAAAAGAGAAAGGATACTTTCTTTTTCTCATCCAGGAAATCATGGCCGGAAGCACTTCTTTCTTCAGAACTTTTTTATTGCCGATAAAATTATCGTCAACGAAAAAGATATTCCCTCGCCAGCCGAGCTGAAATAATCTCTCCAATTCCACAATAATTTGCGTCGCGGATTTGACCCGAACTTTCCGGCCAAAAAGGGTGGTGATATCGCAAAATTCACAATCAAAAGGACATCCTCGGGAAAATTGGAGATTCATGGATAAATAATCTTTGAATTGGATTAGTTCCCACAATGGAGGCGGAGTCAATTGGAGCGAAGGAAAGTTATTGGTTTGATAGACCCGTCGGGGATAGCCTCGCTGGAGATCCTCAAGAAAGAGAGGTAAAGTAGCTTCAGCTTCATTCAAGACAAAATAGTCAATCTCTGGATAATCTTGGTGTGAAGCTGTAAAAAGAGGACCTCCAGCCACTACGGGGAGATTCCTTTCTTGAGTCACAGCAAGGATCTGCTTGACTGACTCCTGTTGTACTACCATCGCGCTGATAAAGACATAATCCGCCCAAGCAAGGTCACGGTCCGTTAAGGGACGGACATTTAAATCAATTAACCGTTTCTTCCAGTGGGGAGGCAACAAAGCCGCCATAGTCAGGAGTCCTAAAGGAGGATAAGCAGCTTTTTTGGAGACAAACTGAAGGGCATACTTAAAACTCCAGAAAGTGGCTGGATATTCAGGATAAACCAGTAAAATATTGGGTGAGGGTTTAAAAGAAGTTTGGTGCTTTTTGGAACCATCTTTCTTTTCTCTGGGCTTAATCTTCCCTTCTTTGGCAGGATTTTCTGAGGAAAGGGGGTTAATTTTCGACCAAGGTCCGAGGCTCAGAAGATTTCTTGAGTCAGCGGAGGAAAAGCTCTCTTGCTGATTTCTATTAACCATTAATTCTTTTCCTGGGCGAAGAGAAAAGAAAAGTTGGGTTTTTCTTTTGTTCATAATTCACTATCCTTTTATTTTTTGGAAAAACACCCTTTAATGGAGGGAGTCTAAGACAAAAAAATAATTAATCTTCTTCTCCTAGCTTTATCAGCCTGTCGTTCCAGAGACGGGGATAATGGGTCTGTCCCAAGACCACCGCGGCTCTGATTACCGGGAAGGCCGTTTCTTGAGCAAATTCCTCAAGGAGAGCTACACCTGAATCATTCAATTGATAATATCTCCGCTTAGGGCCCTGAGGAGAGGCCTGCCAATAAGAGGAAACTAATCTCATTTTCTGAAATTTTTTGAGAATTTGATAGATACTACTCCCCTGGATAAAGCCATCCCGACCCAAGAGCTCTGCCAACCGTTGATGAACCTCATATCCGTACATAGGTTTTTCCCGAAGAAAAGTGAGAATAAAAAAAGACAGAAACCCCTTTTTATATTCCCGGCTCCAGCCAGCCAATATCTTTCTACTACTTTTCAGCGAGAAAAAATTTCTCTTTTCTTTTATATTATTATTCACTATAGTGTACTATACTATAGTTAAGAAAAAAAATCAATTGTAACGCAAGCATTCTTATCGGCTGAGGAAAGGGAGACAACTCGAGCCTCACGCCAATAAGGACACTTTAGCCTCATTTACCTTACCTTTTTGGAAATACTCTCTTCTCACTTTCAAATTCTCTGGACTTCGTCTCTAGCCTAATTTCAATTTGGGGGCTCCCTTCTCTTCATTTCTCGAAGTAAGCAAATTGTTTCTGACCTGGTTTCCTCTTAAACTTCAACCATTTTTTGAGAGCCTATTTACACCTTCTCTTGAAGGTGATATATGAAAAAGGCAATGAAAAAAAATTATCCACAAGACTAAACATTTCTGGTTTTTAAGGGTAATTATTGTTCTCTTTTTGGGTTTAACCTTTTCCCTTCTTTCTATTAACTGCCACCGAAAGACGACCGAGCGCTGGTTAGGTCGAGTTGAAACTGACCTAGAAAAGCTCCAACAAAGATTGGTTCTGGAAACTAAAGTTGAAGCTAACGGCCAAGGTAGGATTTCCCAGGGAACTTTTGCCGTGTATGAAAATCGCAACGCCCAGACTGGGAAAATGATTCACCTTAAAGTCGTGGTTCTTCATGCCCTTTCTCCTCACCCCCGTCCCGATCCGATTTTTTTCCTAGCCGGAGGCCCGGGGGCTGACGTGACAGCGAATGCTCCCAATTTACGTCGTTCCCCTTTCCGACGCGAGCGGGATATAGTCTTGGTCAGTCAGCGGGGAACTGGCGGCGATAACCGTCTGGATTGTCCTGAAGCGGCCAATGACGAGGATCTCCAGAGCTACCTCGGCCCCTTTTTCCGCGAAGCAGTTTATCAGAAATGTCTGAAGAGGCTCTCAGCTAAATATGACCTCCGCTGGTATTCGACCTTTGCCGCAGCTGATGATCTCTATGAAGTCAGACTGGCTTTAGGTTATGACCAAATCAACTTGATTGGTGGTTCATACGGCACTCGTATGGCTCTCATCTATATGAGCCAACACCCGGAAACCGTCCGCACAGCTATTTTGAACGGAGTGGTTCCGGTGGCCTTTCGCAACCCCCTCTACCATTCCCCGGCCGCGGCCCGGGCCCTGGAGTTAATTCTCAATGAATGCGTTCAAGTACCAGAATGCCAGCAAGCTTTTCCTCATTTAAGAGAAGAGCTGGAGAGTATTTTCAATCGCCTGGAAAAAGAACCCGTGATTGTCGAAATCGACCATCCGGTCACTAAAAAGAAAATTAAAGTCTCTCTAGATAAGGCTGCCTTTGCTGAAGCTCTGCGGACCATCATGTACTCGGACTTAACCAATCGCCAGGTGCCTTATCTTATTCATCAAGCCTATCTGGGTGATTTCCAGCCCTTTGCCACCCAAGGACTGGCCAGTAATCGTCGCATCCGAAAGTTAATCGCCCTAGGTATGCTCCTCTGTGTCACTTGCGCGGAAGATGTAGCCCGTATCAACCCAGAAGAAATTCCAGCCGTCATCGGAAACTCATTTTTAGGAGATAGGCGAGTAAAACAACAAATGGCCGTTTGCCGTTTTTGGCCCAAATCTATTTTGCCCGATGATTTTGCCAAGGATGTCAGCGTTGATGTGCCAACCTTGATTATTTCTGGTAATTTCGATCCTGTGACACCTCCTCGCTGGGGCGAAGAAGCTGCCCGCCATCTCCCCCAAAGTCTTCACTTAGTCATCCCCGGCGCTCACGTTTCGGGAGGAAAATGTCTGGAGAAAATCCAGCAGCAATTTCTGGACACTTGGACAGTGGTCAATCTAGACACTGCCTGTGCCCAACAATTACCCAAGACAATTAAATTCTACATTCCCCAAACTGAGGAAAAAAATAAGTAAGCAATCGGAGGTAATTTAGGTTTATGTCTCTTCATAAACCACAACAAAAATCGCCTCTGCTTCTTCCTAGGCCTGGCAAAAAAGCTTTCTTTCTAAAGATGGCAATTACTTGCGCCATCATAATTCTAAGTGCCAGCTTTCTCTCTTTTATAATTTCCTCCTCCTCTCCCGAAGAAATATCCCTCCTTAATCAGCTTATCCAGCAAGAAGGACTCCACTGGCAAGCCGGCGAAACCAACCTCACTCGTCTCCCCCCCAGCGAAAGGAAAAAATGGTTGGGAGGATTTATTCCCTCATTTGAACAACCGCCGCGCCTGGCTCCCGTGAGGGTGCGAGCCTCCCTGCCTGTCCGCTGGGATTGGCGCAATGTGGAGGGACGGAATTATCTAACTTCAGTTAAAAGCCAAGGCGGTTGCGGCAGTTGCTGGGCCTTTGCCGCTCTGGGTATGGTCGAAGCCGTCTATAATATTGATTATAATCGCTTTACTATTAACCAAGAAAAAGGCTCACCACCTTCTCGCTCCGGCCTCCCCGCCATAAAAAGACCTCCCGCCTTTCCGCCTGAGTTTACTCCAGGATTTATTATTCAAGCCCTTAATTATCCTGATCTTTCTGAACAAGAACTTATCTCCTGTTCCCCTGCGGGGAATTGTGACGGCGGGCAAGCTTGGAAAGCTCTCGATTATATTCTTAATTTTGGTATAGGTCCCGAACATTGTTTCTTTTATCAAGCCAGCGATACTGCTGGTAACCTCTGTGCCCACCACGCTCAAACACTCACCAGGATAAAGGGTTGGGGGTGGGTCACCCTGGGTAGCGTAGACGAAAACCGAATTAAATCAGCTCTTCTGGAAGGCCCGTTAGTGCTCTATATGGCGGTGTATTCCGACTTTTATGCTTATCGAGGGGGAATTTATGAACCCACCTCAGCGGCTACTTATGAAGGGGGACACCTGGTGGTCCTGGTGGGCTATGATGACCATCAGAACTGCTGGATGGCCAAAAATTCTTGGGGACATGATTGGGGAGAACAAGGTTACTTCAAGATCCGTCGCGGGGTCTGCCGGACTGGCAAATGGGTCCTTCAAGCCTGGGGGGCTACTCGGGATAATGAGCCACCTGTTCTTTATCCCCTCGATTCTGTCTCTATCAAAGAAGGTGAAACTTTGACTGTCCAGCTGCGGGCCTACGACCCCGATGATGATGAATTATTCTTCGGAATTGAAGATCCTCCTCCAGGAGCTGATTTCAATACCCGCCAAGGTTTGCTCACCTGGAAAACTAATCATACCCATGCTGGTGTCTATCGTCCCCGGTTCTTTGTTACCGACGGTTTGGAAACAAGATATACTCAATTGACCATCAAGTTAATCAATGTCAAAATAACGAAAGGAAAATATTAATGAAGAAAATATTTTTTCCTTGTCGAGAAAACTTTAGTGGCGCCGTTCTGGGTATCTTCTTACTTCTCTTATCCTCTTCCCTCCAAGCAAGGGGCAGGTTCTATGTTTACGGAGCCGGCAACTTTTATCTCAGCTCAGGGAGTGAGGCCCACTACATCGAAGGCACCAATGACTTTCCTCTAACTGATGCCCATCAGAACTATGGTTTGGGATTTGGCTTAATCTATGACCCAGGCAGAGTGTATTTTGGTTTTGAAACTCAGTACACGCTAGCTGGGCCGGCTACTCTTCATGACCCCAGCGATAATGACCGAGTAACCATCGACACTTATCCTCATGCTGAAGCCAGACTTATCCTAGGTTTCAATTTGATAAATAAACCTTCCTGGCGTTTCTTTCTGCAAGGTGGAGTCGGCTTAAGTCAAATTCTTAACCCCCAGACCAGGATCTACACTTCCGAACTCGGCATAGAAACACGCGTAGAACCCCCAGAAAAGAAAAAAACGGTCACTGCTATGGGTGGCGGATTAGGGTTAGAATACTATTTCTCCGACCATTTTGGAGCCTGTTTAGCAGGACGAATTCAATACTTTGACCTGGACAAGCCTGAAACAGCCTTTCAGACTCTTCTAGGTCTAGTAATTAAATTTTAAAATTAATTATATCTAATTAAATTTCAATCTCACCGCCGAAAATCATTTTGACCCCGGAAAAGGCAAATCCCTTTTTATATTATAGTTACCGAAACATACACGATTTTAGCTATAACTTCTAATTAAGTCGAAAATTACTCCCAGACCGGGTCTCTCCTCGCCGGAGGCTTCCCGCAAAAAATCTTTTTTTTTCTGGCCAAAAAATTAATATGGCCACTGCTGTAAATATCTCTTTACTTCATAAAAACTCAACCAATTGAGTTTTTAGTTATTGGCTAAGGAGGTCTTTTTTATTAAAATCGTTTACACAAGGAGGATCAATGCAGAGATTTACCTCTTTAGAAAAAATCAAAAGATTTCTTATCTCCTCAGCCCAACTTTTCTCTAAGAAGAGGGGTGCTGCCTATTTGATAGGATTATTTTTGCTTTCTCCTCTGGCTCAGCTACCAAACTTCTCTTCTCCGGTCAAATCACCTGACTCTCTTGCAACCAAAAAATCATCTCCTGAAGCCCTGCCATTGCCATCGCCCTCAACTTCAGAACGCCTCACTTTAGATAGAATCTTTGCTTCCTCTGAATTCAATACCCGAGCTCTCCCGCCCATCCAATGGGTTCCCGAACTTTCTGGTTATTTGACTCTCCAACCTTCAGCCTCTCTTCCAGAAGCCCAGGATATTGTCCTTTGGACTTTCCCTCAGATGAAAAAACAGGTGATTATTGAAGCGCCCGCCCTAATCCCTCTGGGTGAAAAAAAACCTCTGTCCATCGAAAAATTCACCTTTTCCCGGGACCGAACCAAACTGCTAATTTATACCAATAGTCAGCGAGTCTGGCGTCGTCATACCCGCGGAGATTACTGGGTACTCGACTTGAGCTCAGGGCTTCTGCAAAAAATCGGGGCTCAGGCTCAACCTTCTTCCCTCATGTTCGCTAAATTCTCCCCCCAAGGCGATCAAGTAGCTTATGTCTACAAAAACAATATCTGGCTCGAGGATTTAAAAACCCACCAAGCCCGCCAGCTGACCAGCGATGGTTCTGAGACCATAATCAATGGCACCTCCGATTGGGTTTATGAAGAAGAATTCGGGCTGCGGGACGGCTTCCGCTGGAGTCCTGACGGCCAATATATTGCTTTCTGGCAATTCAACACCCAAAATGTTCCCCGCTTCACTCTGATCAATTACACTGACTCCCTCTATCCCCGTCTCCTTCAATTTCCTTATCCCAAAGTGGGTCAGACCAATTCCGCCTGCCGGTTAGGAGTAATCAAAATTGCTGAGGGAAAAGTCACCTGGATTAAAACCCCGGGTGATCCCCGAAACAACTATATTCCCAGGCTGAAATGGGGGGAAAATTCTCAAGAGATAATTTTTCAACAATTGAATCGAGCTCAGAACACACTCCGAGTCATGAAAGCCCACCTTCAAACTGGCGAGGTTAAGGTAATTCATACTGAAACCGATGAAACCTGGGTAGAAGCTGTTGATGAATTCTTTTGGTTAAAAAAAGGCCGCTATTTCACCTGGATTTCGGAAAAAGATGGCTGGCGGCATGTTTATTTAGTCTCTAAGGAAGGCCAAGAAGAACCAAAGCTCTTAACCCTAGGTAATTATGATGTCATTAAACTTCTGGGTGTCGACGAAAAAAGAGGCTGGCTCTATTTCATGGCTTCGCCGCACCAGCCGACTCAGCGTTATCTTTACCGAACTCGCCTCAAACCTGCCGGGCGTCCTCAAAAGCTTACTCCCGTTAGCTTTACTGGCACCAACAGTTATCAACTCTCCCCCGACTGTCGCTGGGCTATTCATACCTACTCCAATTTTGACACCCCGCCGACAACACAGCTAATCGAATTACCTAGCCACCGAACCTTAGCCATTCTGGAAGACAACGCGGCGGTAAAGAAAAGAATCGACCGTCTTCAACGGCGACCTACTGAATTCTTTCGGGTTGATATCGGAGAAGGAGTTTTACTAGACGGCTGGTGTATTTATCCACCTGACTTTGACCCCGCCCTTAAATATCCTCTTCTAATCCATGTCTATGGTGAACCAGCCGGAGTGACAGTAGTGGACCAATGGCGAGGCAAACGTTATCTCTGGCATCTCTTCTTGGCCCAACAAGGATATATAATTATTAGTCTTGATAATCGAGGCACTCCAGCTCCTCGGGGCCGCCAATGGCGCAAAAGTATCTACGGCCAAATCGGCCTTTTGGCTTCACAAGACCAGGCCGCTGCCCTGCGCCGACTTCTCCAAGAAAGGCCTTATCTTGATGCCTCGAGAATTGGTGTTTGGGGCTGGAGTGGGGGCGGTTCAATGACTCTCAACCTCCTCTTCCGTTATCCTGATCTCTATAAGGTCGGAATTTCCATAGCTCCTGTGAGTAACCAACTTTATTACGATTCAATCTATCAAGAAAGATACATGGGGCCGCCGGAGAAAAATAAAGAAAATTATCTCAAAGGTTCACCTATCACCTATGCTCATCAGCTTCAAGGCGACCTCCTCCTTATCCACGGCACCGGTGATGACAATGTCCACTTCCAGAGTACAGCGGCTCTAATCAACGAATTAATCAAATATAACAAGCTCTTTTGGTTAATGATTTATCCCAATCGGACTCATAGTATTTCTGAAGGCCCCAACACCACCCGCCATCTTTATCGGACCATGACTAATTTTCTTCTGACACATTTGCCCCCTGGCGGACGTAATAAATAAAAATAAAAAATGAAGCTGTCCCGAGGCTGGCCAAAAAACATTTCTCAAAAAGGGAGTTCCAGTGAAATTTTGTTTGTTCTTCTTTTGGCTTTTTTCCTCACGATGCTCTTGGCTTCTTGTCAATCAAGTTCAGAAAATTTTGGCCACCATTTTCAACTCCCACCTCTTCCTCAAGATAAGCCCTTGCGGATAGTAGCTTTTGGCGACTCCACGACTGCTCGCCGACCAGGAGTAAAAAAGGTTTATCTCGAACGATTACAGGAAAAATTATCCTCATTTGGTCTGACTATCGAAACCTACAACGCTGGCGTTCCTGGGGAGACCACAGAAGACGCCCGTCCTCGATTGGAAAATGATGTCCTGGCCTATCATCCCCACCTGGTCATCATTCAGTTTGGTCTTAATGATGCGGCCATTGACTTCACCCGGGGCCGAACAACTCCTTGGGTAAGTTTAGACCGATACCAAAGCAACCTGCGTTATTTCATTGAAACCCTTCTCCAGAAAAAGATCTATGTTCTCCTGATGACTACCAATCCTATGCGCTGGACACCCCATTTAAAAAGAGTCTTCAATCAGCCCCCCTATAATCATCGCTTTCCCCGAGGCATCAATGTTTTACTGCGCAATTACGCTTGGGTTGTCCGGAATCTCAGTCGTCAATTCTCCTTACCTCTCATTGACGTTTTCCGACTCTGGGAAACGAGAGAAGTTAAAGGAGAAGGCCAAGTCCAAAAGCTTTTAAGCGATGGTCTTCATCCCAATGACCAAGGACACGAATTAATCGCTACTTGGTTAGCCGATAAAATAAAAGAACTAATTTTCTCCCCTCCTGGCCACTCTCAGCCTTCTCTCCCTCCTTCAAGTCAACCGCCAAGCTTTCAGCTGCCACTTATTGACCTGGCGTCCCGGCAAAAAATTCAGATAATCATCGATAAAGACCCAGAACACTATCTGGGACACCCAACCACTGTTCTTCTTGAAGACGGCCGAACTATCATTGTGGTTTATCCTCAAGGCCACGGCCGGGGAGCCATCATTATGAAAGAAAAGCCTCGATGGCGGCCGCACCTGGAGCGAAAGACTCTCAGTCCCAGCCAGTTGGGCTACCTCTCAAGAAGTCCCGACTATCTTCCGGACAATAGATGCTCAAGGCAAGAGAAGACTGCTTCTCTTCTCAGGCCTATTTCCCATTCGGTTAGCTATCTCCGAGGATAATGAACTAACCTGGACAGAGTTAACTCCCATCGGCCAATTCGGAGGTATCGTGGCTATGTCCAGTTGCCTTCCTCTGCGCTCAGGCCCTGGTCATTATTTAGCTATGTTTCATGATGATGGCCGCTTCATCCAAGGAGGAGGCCCACCCAGCGGCAAATTTACTCTTTATCAATGTTTCTCTAAGGACGGCGGTTTAACCTGGTCAAAACCCCGGGCGATATATTCTTCCTCAAATTTCCATCTCTGTGAAGCCGGACTGATTCGCTCGCCCGATGGCCACCAAATCGCCGCTCTCCTGCGCGAAAATTCACGGCGTTACAACTCCATGATAATTTTCTCCAATGATGAAGGGAAAACCTGGTCGGCTCCCCGTGAACTTCCTGGTTCGCTTACCGGCGACCGCCATACAGGCAAATATCTCCCGGATGGCCGCCTCTTTATCTCCTTCCGGGACATCTCTCCCGACCGAGGCAGCCCGACTGAAGGGGATTGGGTCGCCTGGGTAGGTACTTACGAGGATTTGGTTCACGGCCGAGAAGCACAGTATCGGGTACGCCTAATGGATAACCTCCACGCCTGGGATTGTGGCTATCCAGGAGTTGAAATTCTGCCGGATGGAACTATCTTGGCTGTGTCTTACGGCTACTGGAAAGAAGGGGAACCTCCTTATATAGTAGCTGTCCGTTTTAAAGCCCGTCTCCTTGACCGTATTTATAAAAAAGTAAGTTCCAAAGAAAGAATTTTCTAAACAACTGGGAGAGTCTTAGTCCGGACCTGCCACCGGTGAAATTTAATTAACCGATCCAATTGCTCTTCACTTGAACGATTCTGCTCCCAATTAAGCACCCCTCGAATCATTTTAATTCTCTTGGCCAAGGGAAGAGAATAGCTCATAATTTCTCTAATATCCTGAAAGGTTTCATCAGCATAAGCAGAATCGATGTCTTGCCATACGGAAAGGGCCTTCTCTTCCTCTCCCTCCTCCCAATGAAGAAGCCCCAGAGCAAATAAAGCTCTATTTTTGATTTCGCCCCCGTGAGAAGCCATAAATTTATAAATTTCTGCCTCTTTCTGCGCATACCAGGTCAGCACATCATCAAGCGATTTATAACCTTTCTGCTTTAAAATCGACAGCAATTCTTCAAAAACTTCTTTAATAACATAAGCCTTGGCCTTCTTCTGATGAACATCTGTTTCCACTCCCCACCGCCTGAGGGCTATCTTAGCTTCATCATAAGCGTGGTAAAGATAAGCCAGGCCACGTTTTTCAAAATTCAGATGAGAAGCAATATAAAAAAGAGCCTCCCACCCAGTTCGGGTATAAGGATGACGACGCCAATACTCCAGAAAAGCATAATCAAGATGTTTGCTATAAAAAAGCTGTTCGATAAACCCAAAAGCACCGGCAATGGGATTATAAGCAATAATCACATTACTTAGATTTAATTTAATAAATTCCCTGGTTAAACGCGGCAAGTCTCCTTGGTCAGGATGATATTTATCCAGGTATTTCTCTTTAAAAAATTTAAATTGGAGACCCTCTGAGAAAGTCATCAATGAGTCCAGCAATCGCTGCACCTGTTGAGGCTCAGGCTGGTAAATTTTCAAAGGAGGCCGGTCAGAAACATCCTCTGGCTCAAGTTGGAGTGGGGGCGGCTTTTCAGAGCTCGGAGGATGAACTAGAATAACTTTAAAATCTTCAACTCCGAGAAAGCGGTTTCCACTTAAAACAGCCTCTGGAGACAAAGAGTCATCCTTTTCCGCCTTCCTCTTTGCCGAGTCATCAAGAACCGGAAAGCCTTCGGTAATATAAAAAAGCCCTGCCCCACAGGCTAGAAGTTGTTCATAGGGGCATTGACGAAAAAAATATTCCTCAGGAATAGCCACCTTCCCTTCCGGGGTCTTAATCAACACTTTATGCCGAAAAATAACCACATCATCTCGATCTACCTGACCACGGAACTTGAATTCCTGGAGTTGTTCCTTCTTTTCTTTCGGTAAAAAAAACAGTTTTAGCTCATCCGGCGGCACTGGAGGTAAAGAGGGAATAACAACATCACCTGAGTCAAAATTAAAAAATGGCTGCTGCTCCCAGAATTTCAAAAGTTCCTGGGGAGAAAGAGGCATCTCACCTGGGGGGAATTTATCTTGATAAGAACCAATCCAGGAACGAAGGAGTTTCTCTAAAAGAGCTGCTTTCTCTTCCTCCGGCAAGTTAAACTTGTCAATACTGTCAAAAAGAGAGCCTTGCCAGGCGGGAGGAAGCGTAGGTAAGAGCGAAGCCGAGGGGGAAGAGAGAGAAGTAACTCGGCTCAACCAGGCCGGAAGCCAGCCTCTCTTGGTTGAAATTAAGTGAACATCCTTCGATTGAGTGAAAATTATAGCCCCAAAAAAGAGTAAATGACCGGCAAGAGAAAGACTTAGGGCCTGCTTAAAAGACCGGGGAGGAAATAGCTGGAAATAGGAAAAAATGAAAGCAAATTTACTGCCTTTCTGAAAAATCTTTAATTTCTTCAAAATAACTTTCCCTTAACCCTTATTGGAAAGCTGACTTATTCCCTCTTAAAAAATAAGCAACTCCACCTTAGCTGTCAATATCGATTAGAATTACTGGAGGAAAAAATAGCTCCTGATGGAACCTGAAGACCAAGGGAAGTGAACTACATTCCTTGAAGCTTTTTTAGGTCTAGAAAACTTAAAAAAGCTTGAGGAGCGTCAATTGAGAAAGATTTGACTCATTATAAAGTAAAAATGTCTGAGATAAAAGTAAGTCCTCTACTTGACAAAAATTATCCGATTAATTATTATATTTTCTATAATTTTTATCTCTATTATAATTTTAAATAAATCAAGGATTGGTGATTGTTTTTGGAGAAATAAACCAAGCCTAGGCCTATCCTCTCAAAAGGAGCCTGGGTGGAATTTTGGTCAATCTCCCCTCCCTCATTCCCCTCATCACAATCACCCCCTTAGTTCTAGAGGGTGCCCCTCCCACGGGGCGCCCTCTTTTTTTCTTTATCTCGGTCAATAATATCAATAAGCTTGGGGTAAGCTTACTTTTCTTTGTAAACTTGTGGGTGTCTGACACCAATATGTAGGGTGTCTGACACCAATGTGTGTGTCTGACACCCAAAAATTATGCGACACAAAAAATGTTGTGTAGGTGTCTGACACCAAAATGTTGGACACAGTATCTGATCCCCAATTGGCTGACCCCTAATTTCGCCAACAGCTCGATCATCACGGCCGTCAAGACCCCGACCTTCTGAAGGAGAAGTTTGACCTCTTGAGCCTTTTTCGTGATATAATGCCAAAGAACTTTCACCGGAGGACATTGATGATTTTCGAAGCCAATAAAAAATTCAAGTATCCTCTTCCCCGGACTTTAAGCGACTTTATTTACAATCATCTCAAAGATCTCATTATTAACAATAAACTCAAAGCCAATCAACGACTCAACGAAATTGAACTAGCTAAATACTTCAACGTCAGTCGAACGCCTATCAGAGAAGCTATTCTCAAACTAGAAGCCAAGGGTTTTGTCACCATCGACTCTCGTCGCCATGTCAAAGTCAAAGAAGCCTCAGAAAAAGAATTACGGGAGATCCTGCAGGTCCTCGGAGCATTAGACAGACTGGTTATGGAGCTAGCGGTTGATGTCTTAACCCCCAAACAAATCGCCAAACTGGAGAGGCTCGCGGAAAAAATGCTGAAAAAGTCACGAATTGAAACTATCGAGAAATATTTCGAATTGAACGAAGAATTCCATAATGAAATAACTAAAGCTGTGCCCAATAAATTTCTTCGAGAAATGGTGCACTATGTCAATGAAAAATTACAGCGTTACACCTATGCTCGCATCCACGCCTTTAAAAAACCTGGAGCTCTCCATGAATCACTCACAGAGCATCAGGAAATCATCGAAGCCTTGAAAAAGAAAGACAAAAAGAAATTGGTGGAATTAATTTATAACCATCGGGTGGCCCCTCTTTCTGTCCCCTCCTATTCTGAAGGATTGCGTGAGTATTTCGCCGCTAATGACCATGAAAAAAAGGAAACTGAGGCTTAATCCTGCGGGCGGGTTTATCCACCAAGATCATCACTCTCAATGACGCTATAAACCAGGAAAAAGGTCATCCGGAAACAATCAGATAAACTCAGGGAGGCAATAATGGCCGAGAAAATTAAGCAAGCCGAAAAAAAATTCAGTCCAAGAAAAAGACGCCCCTTAAAACGGCGGGAGTTTTTTCGGCTGACAGCTCTTTCCTCGGGATTTATCGCTTCGTTGCCCTCAATCTTGGCTGCCAAAAAATCAGTACCTTTGACGCAGCCACCCTTGACTTCTTCTAGGTTTGACCCCTGGATTGAATTAAACCTCGACGCCCTTTATTGGAACCTCAAAAAAATCAGAGAATTAAGTAAAGTCCAGGTCATGGCTGTCATCAAGGCCAACGCCTATGGTCATGGGCTAACAGAAATAGCTCAAGCTTTGGAAAGAAAACGGATTTCCTTTGTGATGGTGGGGAAACTCCAGGAAGCTTTCGAGTTAAGAGAAAATGGTCTGACTACGCCTATTTTTAACTTTGGTCCCTTCAGTGCCCAAGAAACCCGAGATATTATCCGCTACCAAATTCAGCAATGTGTCTTCACTCGTGAAGTTGAATCATTAAATGAAACAGCTCGCCGATACTACCAAAAAGCCCAGGTTCACATTCATATAGATACCGGCATGGGTCGGGTTGGGGTGGACTACCGTCACGCCTTACCCTACCTAGAGAAAGTTTCTTCTCTGAGTAATATTGAAATAGTCGGTGTTTCGACCACCTTAACCGAAGACCCGGAATTCGACCGAGAGCAACTCCAGCGCTTTCTGTCCCTTTGTCGGCAGGCGGAAAAGAAAGGTCTGGTCCTTGGTCTGAAACATGTTGTCTCCAGCGGCGGCTTGCTCACCCTGCCGGAAGGTTATCTGGACATGGTCAGGCCGGGCATTATGCTCTATGGCTATTATGCTTCAGATAAAAGTCAAGCTGAAGACAAACTCCAACTTCAACCAGTGCTCTCTCTTAAGTGCCGCGTTTATGCCGTCAAAACATTTCAACCTGGAGATTCGATCTCTTACCATCGGGCCTACCGAGTCACCTCCCGGGAGCGGATTGCTCTGTTGCCCATTGGCTACTCTGATGGTTATCCTCTAGTGACTCCAGAAAAAAGTTTTGTGCTTATTAGGGGCAAAAGATTCCCTATCATTACTAAGCCGACCGCTAATCATCTGGAAGTTCGTCTGGGATCTGATGAAACAGTTCAAGCCGGCGACGAAGTGGTGCTGATCGGGCGGCAAAAGGAAGAAACCATTTCTGCCTTTGAGCTCGGCCAATGGGCCAACACTTCAGTTTACAAGGTGCTCATTAACCTTAACCCAAGGCTGCCTCGCCGGATCTGAATGATAATCTATAATCTCCAGTTTAAGTTGACCGATTATCTCGGCTACTGATTGAGCCATTTCCTGAAATAAATCCTCATCCAGACGGCTGCGACCGAACTTCAAGTGAGTAGCATCGGTCACTAATTCTTCTTCCGGTCCCGCCACCACCAGCCATTTGGGGTCAAGATTCACCCAGCGGCCCACATAAACTTCCGGCCACATATGATAGGCAAAAACTCCTCCGGAAGACATAATCCCCACCGCCGCCCGGGCGGGCAGGCCCACGGCTCGACAGAGCGCGACCATCAAAACCGTGTGCTCCGAACAGTCTCCTTGGCGATTACGGATAACCTCCCTGGCGGTAGCAAAGCCCACATCATAATTAGGGGTCAGGGAGCGATTTACCCAACAGGCGATTTTCTTAGCCGCTCGCCAAGCATTTCTTTCCGAGCCAACAATCTGGCGAGCTACCCGCTGTATTTCCGGGTCATCTGACTGACAGAAAGCCGTGGACTCAAGAAATGGCCTGAGTGTCTCTTGGGCTATGGGCAAAGTTAAGGCCCGCTTTTCATCAAAAACAAGTGAATTGGTCTGAATAATAACAAAATCATCACCTACTTTCACCAATTGTTGGCTGCCATCATCAAAGGGAAAGGCTAACAATTTCTCCAAAGGTACTCCGCTCAGCCGAAATCGGACACGAGTAACCTGATGGGGATGGGCCAGCACTATATTAGAGCGAATAAGTGAGGAATAAGCTAGCTCAAAGCCGGTGGCCACTGGCCTGAGAGCTTCCTCTTGACTCTGTCGCAATGAAGTCATGGTTAAAAAGGCAGATTGGTTGATCGATTTCCAGACCCGCCCTTCCTCATCCAGCCAATCATCTACGGTCACGGGAATAATAGTCTCTACTTTTGTCCGCGTATGCCAAAGTGTCTTTTTTCGGCCAAGAATCAAGACTTCCTCCCAACCCAGAACTTCAAATCGACTTATCTTCAGACTGTAAGATAAAGGATCGATTATCAAGAAATCTTGACTGAAACCAGGTTGAATTTTTCCTTCAGCCAGAAGTTTTTTGACGGGAATTTCAGCATAAAATTCCTTCTCCCAGGGAATCTCTTTAATCTTCTGGCCTCCCAGGTAAAAAATTATCTTCTGGGGCTCAACCACGGCTTCCAGTTGAATTTTGTCTCCTGACATGGTGGTCTCGACCAATAAACGTTTAAGTTGCCCCTCTTTATTATAAAAAGCTGATTGTCTGGTCTCGATATTAAGAGGCGTTCCTCCTAAACGGGAGACTTTAATAATTGACTCAGAAAAATGTTCCTCATATTCGCTCCCCTTCCAGGAAACTAAACGCCGGTAACGGTGAGCATATCCTACCTTTTGGTTTTTAATATAAATGCCCATCCAGCTTTCATCTCGAATACTCCCCGGTTCTTCTTTCGTCTCCCTGAGTTGCCCAAAATACGGGGCAATCCCAGCGGGAAGACAGAAAATTGTCTTCGGAGAAAGACCGGCGCTTGGAAGAATTGAACCTCTCAGCCAATTTTCTGAGGCTACTGGGGAAGTAATACCCGTAAGAATTAAGAGAATAAATACGCCTCGACAGCAAAGAGAAAATGGGTAGGCCCCCCATTTTCTCCATAAGAAAAATTGGCTTTGTTCTTCCCCTTTTTCCCCTGGTTCCTGATCTCTGTTAAAGCCCCTCACCTTATTTCTTTTTTTTATAATCGTCCCGATTTTCATCTTACCTCATCCTTCTTAGCCTCGGGAATTTCTTGCGAAGGCCTCAATCTCTTCCCCCCTCAATGGCCAACTAAATTCTCTCCTCTTTCTTGAGGATAAGCCCCACCCTGGCCCAGATAAGTCTAATCTTTAATTATTGTAGTCAATTCTCAGCGGGTAAGCAAACAGAATAATAGACTAGGCTTAAGTGTTCATCTCTCCCAGGAGAACTGAGGAAAGCCTGAAGAAAAAATTGTCGATGAGCTGGTTTGAAATTCGCCTTTTTTTTTCTTTTCTTTTCTTTTCTTTTCTCTTCTCTTCTCTTCTCTTCTCTTCTCTTCTTATTTGAGGAAGTCCTCTGATATTCCCTAAGAGAACCTGAGAGAATGAATTTTTTGATTGGCCTAATTAAGGAGCCACAAAAAGTCTTGTGGCTCAAAGGTGCAAGAGGCAGACCTAGCTCCTCTACTCAAAAGTGAAACAGGAAGCTCTGCCTCCTCTTTATTTCTATTTGGACTTGATTTAGGGGATGAAATAAAAATATCATTTTTTCTTTAAAAGGAGGAAAAAAATGAACTCTAAAAAATTCTTGATTCTCGTGGCCCTTTGTTTCCTGAGCCTCAATTTAGGCTGGGCGGGAGGGGCATCTTCCTCCAGCCATCCCTTAGTCCTTCAGGAGATGACTTGGCCCGAAGTAAAAGCTTATCTGGAAAAGTGTGATATGGTCATTATTCCTTTAGGGAGCACAGAACAACACGGTCCCCATCTTCCTCTGGGTACAGATTTCTATGAAGCGGTGGGTATGTCTAAACTTATCTCGGCCAGGACGGGGGTAATGGTAGCCCCCCTGGTGTTTATCGGTTATAGCGCTTATCATTCGGGCTTTCCCGGAACTTTAAGTCTGAAACCGGAAACTCTGGAAGAAGTGATTTTTGAGTCGGTCGAATGGTTACTTAAATACGGTTTCCGCCGTTTCATGTTTTTTAATTATCATGGTGGCAATAACATCATCCAAACAAAAGTCATCCATCGCATAAATCATCAAACTCAAGGTATCGCCATAGCTATTGGCCACGGCAGCCCTCTCCAGCCAGCCGGAGAAGATGATGGTTCAATGGATTGGCATGCCGGAGTCTCGGAGACTTCCATCATGCTCTATCTTCAGCCGGAACTTGTTCGTCTGGAAAAAGCCGCCCAACCCATGATGACCTTCACTCCCCAAATGAAGGAACTCCAGCAGCTGGCGACTAAAGATCCCTCTCTTCGTTATGTCTGGAGTTCACTGCTGGGAGTTCCCGAAGAAACCGGTAAAGGAGGAGCCAGCCATCAACTTTCCTCTAACGGCGTCTGGTCCTTTCTTGACCCCCGCCAGGCCACTGCCGAACAGGGCCGCCAAGAAGTTGAAGAAATGGTCGAAAGGGCCGTCAAATTTATTCAAGCTTGGAAAAAAGCCCACCAGCAATAATATTTGCCTTCTTCCCGAGAGGATTAATCCTCATCATCCTCTTGAATCAGGGTCACCGCCCACTGGGGATAAGGAACATCCGGTCCTTTTATGGAATGCCAAATAATCCGGTTCAAAACGGTTTCCGGACAGGCGTCAATCCGCTTAAAATTCAGCCGGGCTGAAATTTCAGCATTTTTTCTCAGGAGGGAGCTTTTTATCTGGGAAGGAGGAGGATTAATTTCATCCAAGGGAATGCGGTTCTTGACTGCTTGAAAAGGCCGGAAATCAGGCTCTGGGGTAAAACAGTCAAACATGGGTGTGGCGGTGGCGTCAAACTGATTCATCGGAGGTAAGCCGAGAATTTGTTCAATTGTGCGGAGAATACTAGTGGTATTATACTGGGTATGAATCACAGCGCCTCTTTTAACATAGGGTCCGGCCAGATAAGCTGTGGTTCGATAACCACTGACATGGTCAAATCCGTTTTGAGGGTCATCTTCAATAGCAAAAATGACCATATCTTTCCAGAATTGACTTCGACTGAAAGCTTCAACAATCCGTCCTAAAGCCAGGTCATTATCGGCTACTGAAGCTCGGGGAGTGGGCATCCCCGGTCGGGTACCACTGGTGTGGTCATCAGGCAAACAAATCAAAACCAATTGGGGCATCTCTCCTTTCTTCTCCCACTCTTTTAGCTGGTTGATAATATAACGAGCCCGCCAGACATCAGGCACATTCATATTCCAGCCGACATAATCAGTCGGGGTAAAAGGCGCAATCGAGGGAATACCCGGCCGACTGCCGATAACCACCTCGCCTCGGCCGTAAAGATACTCCTGCCAAAAATCTTTCCAGGTGGGGGAGCCCGGACGTTCGGGGTCTTTCCAGTGACAATCCGGCATGGCGAATTCACCAAAATTCCAGATGCTCACCCCGTGGCGGAGGCAATTATCCCAGATGAAACCCGTCGGGGCATAAGCCAGGGCATCCACATCATCCGGCCCCATGCCATCCGGATAACTGCGGGGCCAGCCGGCGAAGGATTTTTCTAGATAATCCGTGCCGAAGGCCGTGGTGGACCACTGGTGACCATCGGCACTGAGGATGCCGCTACAGTAAATGTTGTCCAAAAGAACAAATTCCCGCACCAATTTATGCTGGTTGGGAGTAACTTCTTCTCCGAAAATACAGAGACTGGGGTCGCCATTGCCTTCCCGAATATCTCCCAGAACCTGGTCATAAGTGCGGTTCTCTTTGATAATATAAACCACATGCTTGAGCAGCGAAGGCTCTCCAATGCGCTCCGGGATGGGCCGGGGAGGAACATTCTCTCGAGGGGGCTTTAAAGCTTCCTTAACTCTCTCTTGATGAAAATTAAGCAAAGTCTGGTTAGTTAATTCCTTTAACTTCTTTTTGCCGGGCAAAGAAAAAACACTGAGCGATCCATAATATTGATGAGAATTAAAGCCCACCAGACCAGTTTTTTTATCCTTTTTGGGGGCGGGAGCATGTCCTTTGATATTGGCTACCCAGAGTTTATGTCTGGTTTCATCCCAGCGCAAAACCCCGGGAAACCAGCCCACAGGAATAAGTCCCTTTAAACGAGACTCTTTCTTCTGGGGTTCAAACTCAACCACAGCTACAGCGTTCTGGGTTCCATTAGCCACCAGCAAAGTCTGACCGTCAGGGGTAAAACAGAGAGCATTGGGAGAAGCCCCGAAAAGGTCAGCTGGGCTTCTCTTCACCCAGATAGTCTCCACCACCTCATCACTGCGGGTATCAATGACACTTAAATTGTCGGAGGCAGCGTTAGCGCAAACTAAATAACGACCGTCAGGAGAAAGGGCCAGGGCGGAGGAATGGAGATGAACAATTATTTCTTTCACCGTCTGCCCAGTGGTTAAATCAATAACGCTGACTGAACCTTCACTGGCGATAAATTTTTCGGGGTCAACTTTGACCACTGTGCCCCGGCCCGCCGGCCCTACCAACTCGCCGGGTTTTGGCCGTCGGCCTCCCCAGTTACTAACATAAGCTTTCTGCCCCACTAGAACGACATCAAAAGGAGCTACCCCCACCTCAAAAGTACGCTGAACCTCACCTGTCTGCAGCGAAATTTCCAGGAGGCGATTGGAGAGATTGCCACAGACATAAAGGCGCTGACCGTCTTGACTCACGGCCAGACCGGCTGGAATCTCGGCTTGACGGCGAGGAGCGTTAGCCGGAGGCAAGGCTAGAGTATGAGAAGGCTGAATCCGTCCATTTGAGTCAACGGCGAAAACTTTAATACTGCCCCGGACATTGCTCAAATAGAGCCACTGGCCCTGGGGAGAAAAAACCAGGCCGGTATAACTAATCTGGCCTTTTTTGTCGGGCTTCAGGATATTGGCCGAAGAGGGGGTGGGGGGAGCTACAGTCTGTTTTTCTGAAGGAAAGGGCACTTTCTGGATAATTTCCAAAGTCTCAGGATTAATCACCCACAATTCACTGGTTTTCCCTGTAACCACAACTATTTTTCTATCAAGGGAAAAAGCCAAACCCAAAGGTCTCAATCCTGGCAGAGGTAATTGCTCGCCAAACGGCTGAAGAACTTGATTAACCGGTAGAACGGTTCGCCCATCAGCCGTCACTCCTACTGGGGATTGGTCCGAAGAAGGAAGAGAAGTTTCTTGCCGACAGGCAACCAACCCAAACATCAATCCCAAAATAATTAGCCAGAAAAAAATTTTTACTTGTTTTAATTTAAGGCGATGGAAAAAATGAAATATTTTCACGATTCTGCTCCTTAAAAAACTCCTCATAATTTAATGCTATTAAATAAACTTTCCCGCCGTCAATCACTTTCGCTAATTAGATAGACACAAAATCCCATCAATTAATTCTCCCGAGTAATAACTAGATTCTTAAGGTTTATATTCTTTCAAGTCACCTGAATAATAACCCCTTGCGTTAATGGTGTCAGAAACTGTCGAAATGGGTCACAATAAGGACAAACAAGAATTTCTTCAAGATAAAGCTTCTAATTATCCAAGGTGAAAGGTAACCTTTCATCCCAATATGTGTCTCGGGCTCTCCATTCTCTTAAACGCCAAATTCTATAGCTTCCCTACCTCAACTCAAAATTTTTCGCTTCCCTACCTCCGGGTGGCCAAAAGGACCATCATCCCAAATCACTTCTTTGGCTGCCTAAGACTCCAGCCTCTATAAAGAAAAATTCCACTTTCCCCAAGATTCGCCTAATAATTCTTTAGTAATGGCTATAAACTAAACCAAATTCCCAGAGGCCCAATTAAGTTTCAAGAACAAAAGTAGAAGGGCAAAGCTCCTAAAATTTTGACCAAATCGATAGAATCGCTTAAAATTAACGAGCAATCTGATCTCCCTGGAGGAAAAATGGTCTGCCAACAAGAAGCCATTCATCTGGCCGAAAGACTTAAGTATCAAAAAGACTCGATTGTCAGTCAGGAAATTTATTCCCGGGAAATGGGCACACTAACTCTTTTTGCTTTCGACCAAGGCCAGCAACTCAGTGAACACACTGCTCCTTTTGACGCCTTCGTTTTCTGCCTAGAAGGGCAGGTTGAAGTCACCATTGAAGGTCAGGCCCATCAACTAAAAGCCGGTGAATTAATTCTCATGCCGGCCCATAAACCTCATGCCCTCCAGGCTCTGACCCCTTTTAAAATGCTCTTGATTATGTTCCGCTCGGCCTCACAAGAATAGCCAGCGATTTTGCTTCTTTTTTTGGAAGACTACTTTTGGGGCTGACACCATTGGTTGAGCCAGTCGATGACTGTTTTATGCCAGAGAATACTATTATGTGGCTTCAGCACCCAGTGGTTTTCGTCAGGAAAATAGAGCAATTTACTGGGAATGCCCAACCGTTGTAACGCGGTAAAGGTAGAAATCCCTTGAGTATCAACCACCCGAAAATCTTTAGCCCCATGAATAACCAACATGGGTGTTTTCCAGTTTTTAACATAGTTGATGGGATTATGTTTCTCATAGCCCTCCGGATTGGTCCAGGGGGTGCCTTCATGGTCCCATTCAGGGAACCAGAGTTCCTCCGTATCAAAGTAAGCCAGCCTTTCATCTAAATTGCCGTCATGATTGACCAAACACCGAAACCGATCCGGCCAATTCCCGGCAATCCAGTTAATCATATAGCCACCGAAAGAGGCCCCTAGGGCGGCCACGCGGTCACCATCCATCCAGGGATAACGTTTCAGGGCGGCGGCCAACCCTTTTTTCAAATCTTCCAAGGGTTTGCCTCCCCAATCTCCCCGAATGGAATCAGTAAAAGCCTGGCCATAGCCCACCGAACCATGAAAATCCACCATCACCGCGGCGTAGCCGGCCCCGGCATAAACTTGAGGATTCCAGCGATAATGAAAATGATTGCTGAAAGAACCTTGTGGTCCACCATGAATGAGAAAGGCCACCGGATATTTCCGGTTGGCGTCAAAATCGATGGGCTTAACCACATAAGCATAAACTGTTTCGTCATTCCAGCCCTTAAAGGTAAACTGCTCGTAATCCCCCATCTTGGCCTGGGCCAGCTTGGCAGCATTAATTTGAGTAATCGGTTTCAATCCCTGACCATCGGCGCCCATCACATAAAGTTCCACTGGCGATTTAAGATTATCCAGACCGAAAAGGATTTTCTTCCCCAGCGGACGAGGCGAACTCACTGTGCCTTCTTTGAGAATAGTTTTGACCCGGCCGGTCTTGACGTCTATGGCAAAAAGCGAACGTTGCCCGAGGTTGGGAGCCGTGGCATAAATAGTTCGGCCCTCAGGTGACCAGGCGATTTCCGCTGGCGACCGGTCCCAGGCTTCGGTTAAGACCCGCTCTCGCCCCGTGGCCCAATCGCGCAGGATAATCCGGAATCTATCTGACTCGTAACCCGCTCTCTTCATGGCCAGATAAGCCAGGGTCCGACCATCAGGCGAAAAGAGTGGTTGAGTATCCCAGGCCGGGTTCTTTTCCGTAAGACAAACCGGCTTCTTCGAGCCATCGACCGGGACATAATAAAGGTCAAAATCAGTTGACCAGGCCTCCTCTCGCCCGGCGTCGCGCGCGGTGAAAATCAATCCCTGGCCGTCGGGAGTGAAGGTAATCTCTTCAGGTCCGCCGAAAGGTTTGGAGGGCGTATCGGCATCCATCTCCGGCATCAGGCGGAAAAGCTTCTTGTCCTTGACCCTCACAGCAAAAAGATGGGAACGTCGACCATCTTTCCAGGTGTCCCAATGGCGGATGAAAAGACGCTCATAAATCCGACCACTGCTCTGGCGCTTGGCCCTCTCTTCCAGTCGGCTCTTGGTGTCATAAGGACAACCTTTGCCGGGAAAAACCTCCATGGTCAAGGCAATATATTGACCATTGGGAGCCACCACTAAATTCCCCACATCCAGCGGCAAATCAGTAAACTGAACCGCCTCTCCACCGGCGACTCTTATCCGCCAAACTTGAGCCGAGCCCGAACGAGTGGAAATGAACCAGATATACTTTCCACAGGGAGACCAGCGGGGATTGTAATCAGCGGCCGGGTGAGTGGTTAAGCGACGCAGGTGCTGGCCACTAATATCCACCAACCAGAGATCCGTCCGCCCCCGATTGGCTTCCAGGTCCGTGGTCCGCAAGGTAAAAACCACCCACTGTCCGTCAGGAGAGACCTGGGGGTCGGAGATCCGGTCCATGGCCAACATATCATGGACGGAAAAAGGGTGGGGTGATAGAGTATCTTCTGCCCAAAGATTTAATTGAGGTGAGGAATGGAACACCAAGCAAAACAAAATTAAAAAAACTAAAATTTGAGCTCCCTTTCTCATTAAAACCTCCTTATCCTGGTTGATTCTTTGAATATTACCCTCTTAAACCCACAAATAATAAATTTTTCTCCCTCTAACATAACCCTAATCATAATCTTTGCTTCCTCACTGTTTCTGTCCTCAAGATGTCACTTTTCAAGGCTCCCCGAAACTTGAACTCTAATAATTAATTTTTATCACTTTACCTCACGACCAAGCTTTTAACCAAGGCCTTCTTAATAGAAACTTCCCCCACAGTCTTTGATAGCTTCAGGAAAATTAGGACACCTTAAATCAATGAACATCTCTCCCTTAGGCCCAGGCTTCCCATCTCTCTAGTTCCCCCTTGACCACCGTATCTTTCTTCTCATCACCTGTCAAGCTTTCTCTGGTCCGGAGGAATACCCCATGAATAAAATAGGCACTTACACTCTCTTTTTCAAGGAATTTTCTAAGTTTCCAGGAAAATGATATCTTTTTTATACATTTTCGTGGATGATTAGGCTAAAATATTCTCCTATTAAGATTCAAGGTAAATTCAGGTGATATCAGGATATAATCAACGGGGAATAAGTGTCGACCTCTCTTCGGGAAAAATAGAGGTTTTTCCCCTCCCTGAGGAAATTATCACTAATTACCTTGGAGGTCGGGGCTGGGGAGCCTGGTTCTTACATGAGGAAAATCAGGCCCTAGTTGATCCTCTTTCTTCAGAAAGTATTCTAGTTATAGCCAGTGGAGGCCTCGGTGGCTCAGTGGCCCCCACTTCGGGCCGATTCTCCATCATCTTTAAATCACCCCTCACGGGCACGATTTTCAGCTCCAACTCGGGTGGTTTCTGGGGTCATATCTTCAAACGGACCGGTTACGATGTTCTGCTAATTAAAGGACGGGCAGCTCAACCCGTCTATCTTTATCTCAGCGAAGATAAAATTGAACTCATTGAATGCCCAGAACTCTGGGGCCTGAATATTCCCGAATTAACCCAGCAACTCCAGGCAAAATATTCCCCCCAAGCCAAGATTCTGGGAATAGGTCCTGCGGGAGAAAAACAAGTCCGCTTTGCCTCCATTATGAACGACTTAGGCCGCACAGCAGGCCGCGGTGGCGGCGGCGCCGTGATGGGCGCCAAAAATTTGAAAGCCATAGTCGTGGCCGGTCGGAAAACCTTCCCTCCTTTCCAGCGAGAAAAATATCAAACCGGTTTAGCTCAAGCCAATAAATTAATCCGCTCTATGCCCGTGACGTCTAAAGCTTTTCCTCTCCTGGGAACAGCGGGTTTAGTTAAACTGGTTTACCAACACGACATGCTGGTTCACCGCAACTTTCAGGATACTTCCCACCTCCCTGAGAATATTGAGAAAATTTCCGGTGAGACTCTGCGCCGGACCATCTTCCGGGCGCCTCGAGGCTGCTTCAATTGCCGAATCCGGTGTGCTCGATTAACGCAAGTGGACCATCGTCAGGGAGAAGGACCGGAATTTGAAACTATCGCTATGCTGGGGGCCAATCTAGAAATTTATGATCTCCCGACAATTGCCCGGGCTAATTATCTCTGTAACGAATATGGCTTAGACACCATCTCTCTGGGCAACACCTTAGGAGCAGCTATGGAGCTATTTGAGAAGGGTGGGTTATCTTCCCCAGAAACAGGCGGTTTGGAACTTTGTTTCGGGGCCGGACACCTGTTGGAAGAATTGGTTCGGTTAATTGCCCACCGAGAAGGCCTCGGCCACGAACTGGCCGAAGGCGCCCGCCGCCTTTGCCAAAAATATCAGGCACCAGAATTAGCTATGGTGGTTAAAGGGCTAGAATTGCCAGCTTACGACCCCCGTTCGACTCTCATGCAAGCTCTGGGCTACGCCACCTCCACCCGGGGAGGTTGCCATCTTAAAGGCGGTTACATGATCTCGCTAGGCTTTTTCGGTGGAGCGCGAGAAGTCGACCGTTTCCTGGTGGAAACAGTGGCCGACCATGTGGTGGACGAACAGGACTCGGGCTGCGTGGCCGATATGCTGGGCATTTGCCGTTTTGCCTACTTCGCTTTCAGTGAAAACGAACTCTCCCGGATCTATGCCGGTTTCACCGGGGTCGACCTGGGCCCTCATGACCTCAAACGACTGGCTCGGCAGGTTATTGATGAAGAACGCCGTTTCAATCTAAAGGCGGGCTTAAAGGCGTCTACAGATACTTTACCTACCCGGTTCTTTACTGAAAAAATAAAGATTGCTGGTCGCCAAAGAGCCATCGATCGAGAAAATCAATTTGCTTACATGCTTAATAAATATTATGAAATCAGAAAATGGACAAATGATTCAAACCTTAAAACAAATAAAATTCACCCCAAATAAAATTATGATTAGACTAAAAGCTGGACAGAAAATCTTTCAAAGGCAGGTTTAACTTTGGCCAGCCAAAATAGAATAAGTCAAGCCAAGATCATTCAAAAAATAAAAGCCGTGGGCCAAGCCATGCTCGCTCTGGGCCTCCAAAACACTCATAGCGGAAACATCTCAGCGCGTTGGGGAAAAGATTTTTTCATCACCAAAACTGGGTCTATGAAAGGTCATCTGGAAGATAGAGATATTATCCTAGTGGGGACGGATGAACCCCGAAGCGGACTCTTCCAGGCTTCCTCAGAAACCGGAACTCACCAGAAAATTTTATCCTTTTCTGGGGCCGCCCTCCACGCCCATTCCCTAGCCTCAGTGCTTATCTCTTATCGCCACACCAGTCTGCGGCCTCTTGATGCTCTGGGTAAATTATATCTTAAAGAAATTCCGGTCATTGAGTTCGAATATCCAGTCGGCTCTCCTGAAATGGAACGGGACATCCCCCTCTGCCTTCAAAACCATCCAGCTATGATTGTCAAAACTCATGGCCCCTTCACCCACGGCCCAACCCTTGAAGAAGCTTTTTTCCGACTAACAGTATTAGATTATTCCGCCCAAATTCTTTTCTGGTTGGAGTTACTGGGTACTCCTTTGGAAAAGCTAACTGAATTAAATTATCCTTCCCTACCGGAATACGAAACACCCTCCGGCAAGTTAGCCACTCAGGATGAAGAATTAATCAACCAGTTCCGCCGAACCGCCCTTGATGTTTTTTACTTGGAACTCAGCCCTTTTCACACGGGCTCATTAAGTGTCCGGAATGGCCAAGAAATGCTTTACTCACCCCAGCTCTCTACTCCTCATGGCTTCCTAGCTGACCAAGAAATAAAACGAATTCCCCTCGAGCCAAAATCTGATGACTATTTCATCCAGCTTCATCAAGCCGTCTACCGCTATTCCAGCGCTAAAGCCGCCATTTTCACTCATTCACCCTGGGGAATGATTCAAGCTCTTCATCAATGGTCTCAAGGCCAAAATCGAGTCATTCCGGCTGACGCCGAAGGTAGCTATTTTTACCCGGCCATCGGCTTATCTTCCCCGAGTACCGAATTGACTCAAATTGTCGAACTGGCTACGCGCTATAAGATGGTCATTTTACCTGGATTAGGAGTTCTGGCCATTGGTCATACCCCCGGCTACGTCATTCACCATGTCTCCTCTTTGAAAAACATTTGTTTTCTTCTAACTCATCTAAAAGTCATGCAACGACAAGGTTTGGTGAAAAATATGGGTGAATTTCTAAATAAAAAGGGCCGGGACTGGTAAGCCTTTTCTTAAAAGGCGAGTTGCTTTCTAAGCAATTTAAGGGGGACAATAAGAAAATACTTTTTCAAGTTAATGATTCTAAAAGGGATGCCAGCTGGACGCAGGCTTTCAATAACCTCTTTTCTCTTCATAGCAGTCAGGTGCCGATGCCAATCCTCGCGATAATAATCCTTGCTGAAAAATAAATAAACTTTTTCATCTGCCGGCAGGGCATCCACCTGGCGATCCATGTCTGGAAAAAAGAAACGAACTGTTAAAGGGCCTAACGAGTTGGAAACAAGAACTTTTTTCTTAGTCAAAAAATAAATCGGGTAAGCAATAATAAAATCAGTGGTGACAAAGCGAATCCGATGCTTTTCTAAAAAGCCGATAATCTGCTGATAAGAATGTTGCTTAAAACAAGTATGCTGATAATAGTAAAAAAGATGAGGCAAGGATAGTAAGCAAAGGAGAAGAATCACGCCCAATGATTTGAAAGAAAAAAACTTTTTGATAGACAAAATCCTGTCCAAGAAAAAACCATAACTAATCATCAGAAGAAAAGCCAAGTCCAAGTGATGGCGGGGCTCTATCAAATGAGAAGGCAAAAGGAACAAATTCTTGCCTATTTCGGCCAGGACTAAAAGGAAAAAAAACCAGGCCAACCAACCCAGAGGTGAAAAACAGTGCTGACGAACATCAGTTAAAATAATCCGGGCAAAAAAATAACAGGCGGAGACAAAAACCCCTAGAGAAATTAAGATTAATCCAGTATTTAAAGCAGAAAATAAAGGGACTTTTTCTCCAAATTGAGAATAGAATTTCATCAAATAATTCAATTCGAAGCGAAATAAATTGACAAAAACTCGGTAGCTCTGCTCCACAGCTTTTAACAGATAAGCATAAAAACGCCAAGAAAAAATGTCTTTGAAAGGAAGGAATTCCAGGCTGTACCATTTTCCATAGTCAACATGGGGAATTAGGCTCTTTCTCCAGGCTAAAAGCCAAGGGAACCCAGCTGTGACCACAGCCAGAGATAAAGACCCAAGAGCCAGTAGCCATTTCTTGTGGCGAGCTGCTTGCATCACTATGACCACTAAAAACGCAAACGCCAGAAACAGACCTGCGGGATTAATATAAAGAGCAAAAAAGACAAAATAAAGAGACAGAAAAAGGTTAGAGAGCGAGGGAAGTTCTGGCTCAAAAAGGGCTAGCCCTAGAATCAAGAAAAATAAAACATGGAAATAAGGTCCCGCTCGCAGATAAAGAGAATAATCAAAAATAACAGGCAAAAAAATGAAATTTAAGACCAAAATCAACCAAAGAGAACCAGAGCTAAGGTGCCTCTTGAGCCAATAGTAAAGAACCACATGAAAAGCCCCAAAAATAAATAATTGCATTAACACAAAGGTGAGGTAACTCGAACCCGTAATGTCCCATAAAAAAGCGACTAAGGTATGCACAAAAGGACCGTTATGATTAATCGCATTCAACAAAAAGAAGGGAGCTTGATGCGTTTCTTGAATTTGAAGACACTGGAGGGCTTCTAAAGCGTTATCGGAAGTAAAAAGAAGGCCATTAGCTTGGAGAAGAAAAGGCAACCTCCAGCCTACAATAGCCAGGGGAAGAAGCCAGAGTAAGGGCTCTTGGCGGGCGGCCCGACCAAACTCTAGCACCACAATTAGCAACTCCGCATAGAAAATTAGACGTAGCCAGCCATAAAGCTGAGGGAGCTGGAAAGCAACATGGATCTCATAAAAGAGACAAAGAATAAAAAGGCCGATTAAGACTGGCGGTAGCCGCCAATTTGACCCTTCCATCCCGAAAGACCGCCTCTCCCCCATTTCTTAACTCTCAAAACAGGATTAATATTTCAGAGTAATTTCTGGTAAAAAATAAGTCAACTTTTAGCCTTAATCAAATTTCCCTTACCAGGATAACTGTGCTATTCTAGGAAAAGAAAAGCGCTGATGAATTTCTCAATTGTCAGGTGTCAGTTTCGCTTTAAATCAATTAACTATGATAGACTCACCAAAATTTCCCAAAGGAAATCAGGGTAAAACTATGAGAAAAAAAAGTAGTCCATTTGCCTCTACTCTGGCCTGTCTGAAAAAATTCCGCAATAGATTTAGAGGCCAGCCACTTTCTTCCCTAAGGGTAATTACTATTGGCTTGGCCTGGCTAGCGACTATTTTCATCCTAGGTTGCCAGGGAACCAACAATTCTGCCTCGGCCGAGAGAAAGCCACCTCCCAAGTTGTCCTCTCTCCAACCCGCTGTTCCTTTTGAGGGCAGGATTGTTTTTCACTCAGATTTTGACGGCGACTACGAGCTCTATCTTCTCACTAAAAAGGGAATCAAGAAATTAACTGACAATACCTGGGACGATGTCTGCGGTAAATGGTCACCTGATGGCCAGAAAATCGCCTTCGCCGCCAACCCAAGCGGTAAATTTGAAATATTTACCATGAGAGCTGATGGCTCTCAGATTACTCAAGTCACCCACGAACTCCAAAATCCTATCGGTCACCCCGGCCATGCCTGGACTCCAGAGGGTCAGGCCATTGTCTATACAGTCTATAGAAAACGCGGCTTTATTCGCCGCTTCTGGATGAAAATCATCGATTTAAAAACTCGCCGCAGCCGGCGGTTTATCCCTGAATTTAAAGCATCACATGGCATTCCCGACCTATGCCCCACCGCTCCCTTACTGGCCTTTACTGGAAAAAGAAGGCGGGGTTGGGATGCAGCTCTTTTTAATCTCAAAACGAGAGAAAGTCGCTTTCTGACCGAAGGTGGCCAAAGCTGCCGTCCTCATTTCTCTCATGATGGCCGGAAATTGGCTTATGTCTCCGCCGAAGCCGACCACAAAGCAGACATCTGGCTGATGAATCCCGACGGAACCAACAAACATCGATTGACAAAACTCGATGAAACTTACGAATACTTTCCCGCCTGGTCCCCAGACGACAAATTTATTGTCTTCAGTTTAGTCGACCATTATGGAGATGACCTCAGCGGTCAGTGGGCCCTCTATGTGGTTGAAGTTCAAACCGGTCGGGTGAGCCTCCTTCTGGATACTCCAGGAGCCGACCTTTTTCCCCACTGGGCAAAATGATGGCCTAAAAATTACTCTCTTCTTAAATTTCCAAAAGAGGTTGCCTGGAAATTCTATTACGAACAATTCTTATTCTGGGCCGAGAAAGGCTCACTCAGGCAGGTTAATTATAAATTCTTCTAAATGCCTGGCTGTGGTTCTCTAATTCAAGGTGGGCTGGTGATGAAATTATAAACAGCCCCCGAAAATAAAGAAAAAAATGTTCCTCTGAAGATGGGGTATAACTGACATAACGAGGAGAGTCTCTAAAGGGAACCGCTTTGGTAAGGACTGACTTGGAGGAGGTTCCCCCAGCAATTATACTTTAAATAGCCCTGGGGGGAGGTTTACTGGAGATAACTCTTTCGGCTTAATAAAAATACCGCAACCCGAGATGAATCTGCCAAGCTTTAAGATCCACATCAAAGGTTTTCTCACGCCGACCTAAATTAAGATCATCGATAATGGTCGTGCCCGTGGTCTGTCGCGACATGTAAACAGCCTCACCAAAAAAAGATAGTTTTTCTCTGTTGAGCCTAATTTCCAAGCCTGCTCCTCCCAACCAAGCCCAGCCATCTTCCACTTTCTGAGAAAAAGAAACTTCAGGAATGGTAATCAACTGCTGGAGCTGGAATCGACTAAAAATGTAACCCGCGCCGCCAAGCAAATAAGGAGAAAATGCTCCTCGGGGAAAAAAATGATATTGCAAAATTCCCCAGAACGGGGTCAAAGTCAAATTTCCTTCCCTTAGGCCCTGAGGGTTATCCTCCACGTGATGCTGACTAAGAGCAAAATCAAAACACAGCCGCCAACCATATTTTAACTTCAAGTCAAAGCCCACACTGGAGAGAACGCCCCCTCCAATGGTCTCTGTTTGGGGAACGGCATAGCCAAGGGTTCCATGGAGACCAAATCTTCCCTGTTGAGCTACAAGAAGTAAAGGGCTCAGCCAAAAGAGAAACAAAGATAAGAGCCATATCCGGCCCATCCCAGCCTTCATCAGTTCACCTCCCTAACTAGTTACCCACCCCCTCTGTCATCTACTTATATCTCCAGGCTGATGTATCCTCCCCTGGAGGAGCGTGCTTAAGGATATGTTTGGCCATCGCCCGCTCCAGCTCTCCGGTGCCATACCCGAAGGGGTTCCAGCCATGGCCCTGGCGGGGCCGGCCGTAGGCAAAGCTGCCAGCGTAATACGGAGCGGTGGTTTTTTCCAGAAAATCCTCTAGTTCATAGACAGCCTCATTAAGGTAAAAATGATCCATATCCCCGCAATAGACATGAATCTTACCTACTAACGAGGGACCAATCTGGGGCCAATTCTTTTGCAAATAGGCCCTTAAATCATATCTTTCCCCCATGTATCGGGCCACTTCACGATTGATCTGCCCGGTAAGCTTATCCCATAGAGGCTGAGGATAGCCATCCTCCCCCACAGGTCCGTAAACCGCTTGCCAGGCATCCAATTGTTGGCCGGAGCGACCTTTAGAGCCGAGAACCGCCTCCAATTGACTCATTTGGCGCATAGTGACAATCACCTGACCATGGACATCACGCATTAAAGGTCGTTCCAAAGTCAGCCAGCCAAAGGGTTTGGTGAAAGCATTGTTATCCTCATAAATATTGACCAGCCCGTAATAGCGGAAATCCACCGGGTCAGGGAAAAAACTCCAGGTTCCACCGAAAAATTCTGGATGAAAAATCTGGAGAGCCAAAGACTCCCAGCCTCCGGTGGAACCTCCCGAGAGAACCCGGGCGTACGGCTTCCGGATGACGCGAAAATTTTCCTCGATATAAGGGATTAATTCTTTGAGGAGGGCATCCCCGTAAGGACCACAATTAGCTGAGTTGACAGCGTATGAATCATCAAAATAAGGCGTTGGGTGCTGAAAAGTAACCAAGATCATCCGGGGAAAATCAGGTGCAGTCCAGACCTTATAAAATTTGCTTCCTTCCCGAAATCCATAAGGCGGCCGTAGGGAAAAATGACCTTGAATATAGTGAACCGGATAATAAACTTCCGGGTGGCTTTCGTAGCCTTTGGGCAAAAGAATCGTAGCTCCCAGATAAATCGGCTGACCCCAAAACTCGCTGAGAATTTTACTCTGGATCTTGATTCTTTTGACCCATTGGGTATCTTCAGGGACCTTTATGGGCGGAATTACTTTATCCATAACTAAAGAGATGGTGTAACCTTTAGCCGGGTCAAGATGGACCTTCTGAACTTCACTATATAAATTTCCCGGGGACCGATTGAACTGCTGACCTTCCCACTGGTCCATATGAGCCCAGATGGTATGGCCATCCGCCCGGTGAAATTCGGTATAAACATTAAGCAACGCCTGAACATAATAATCTCCGGCCGGAATATCGGCCAGACTCCGGGGCGGATAACCAAGAGTTTGTTCGTCAATAATAACTTTCTCTTCCGGACGAAGATGGTCGACATCTTTTCCAAAAAAAGGACAACACCGGTGCCACATCCCGGCTTGGAGACGGGGTTCACTGGTTTTATCCCGAGTAATCATGACAAAGACCCGGCCGGTAATGGGCTCCGGATGAACCGCTGAGCTGAAACTTAGCTCGAAGCGGAGTCGTGATGTCTGCGAAAGAGGCTTTTCTCCTGGACCACAGGCCAGCCACCAGCCTGCCAGGAAAAGAGCCACCACGGCTAACATCACCCCAATTGAAACTTTTTGCTTTTTCTTCAGCCTCATTTGACTCAACTCCTTTACTTTCCTTATAACTTCATCATAAAGGAACTCAACTATTTTTAAAAGATTTCTCTAAATAATACTTTTCTTAAACAGCTTCTTCTTTTAAGTTGAAGGCCAGACTGAGGGCCACGGTGGTTTTCTCGGGGCCTCCTTTACGGCTGGCTACACTGCAACTCATGGAAGCTCTCTCCTCTGGCCGACTGTAACTCGGATAAAATCCTGTTGATATTCTGGAGCTATTTAATCATTAAGGCCGCCGGAAAACCCCCCGAAGGGGTGAAACTGGGACCCTTCCCCCCAAGAGAAAAGGGCCTCGTTCATTCTGCTAGCCAAAGCGCTAGAAGACTTGGGGAAATGGGAACTATTCTCCGAAGAGAAAGTAATCATAAACAAAGCGGGCAATCTGGGCGATGACCCTTTCCACATCTTCAGTCTTCTCGTCATCGGTTCCTTTGGTGAAAACCACAATAACCACACGGCCTTGATTATAAGGCAAAAAGATCACGCCGGCGTCATTGACGGTGCCCCCGATGGTGCCCGTTTTATGGGCCACTTGGACACTGGCCGGGAGGTCTCCTCTAAGGCGTCTTTCACCCGTCTGACACCGCAACATGACTTTAATAATAAAATCACAACTGGGTTCGTCCAGAATCTGTTTGGTAAAAATTAACTCCAGGAGCCGGGCCATAGCCAAGGGCGTACTTTGGTCTTGGGGAATCCGGGCAAATTGACGTCTGGCCTGCTCGACGGCCTCGGGATTCGTCTGGCGAGCTTCTTTTAAGCGCTGGACTACTTCATCGAGAGAGAGTCCCTGGAAGTGGCGGTAATCCTGTCCCAGGTAATCCAGAATGAGATGTTGACAGGTTCGATTAACGGTGATCCCATCTATCCCGAGAGAGCGGAGTCGCTGATTAACTTTGTCAGGTCCGACCTTGGTTAACAAAATATCGGTAGCGGAATTATCGGAAATGAGCATCATTAAATAGATAAGATTGCGGACTGAAAGTTTAATCCCCGGCGCCTCCAGGTCATTGAGGAGACCGCTGCCCAGATGAAGGTCAGCCGGTTGCAGGCTGATTTCATCGTCGAGTGAGAACCGGCCCTCTTTTATCTGGGCCATGACTTCCACCAGGATAGGCACTTTAAACACACTGGCCATGGGAAAAGAAGTCTCGCCGTTAATATTCAATTCTTCGCCCGTCTTTAAATACTTCACCGCAACCCCGACTTCCCCCTGAATAGTCTTAATCACTTCTTCAAGCTGAGCTTTCAATCGGGCCAGGCGGGGCAAGCCCTCTTCTTCAGCGGGTCCGGCTTGATTTAAAGTTGACGATATTGCCAATTTTGGTGATATTGTCAACCACAATCCTAAAACCAATAGCCAAATTAAAGGCATCACCCTAATACGGGATTTAATGACCATAACCGACCTCCTTTCTTTTGACCCGGAATATGACTAGGCTGAAACGTGGGCATCAAGACCTAATTCTCACTTTATCCCTCTTTAATGTCAATGTTTGGTTTAACCTCCCCTAATTGTCTTCATCGGCCGGGTTTCAGCCTAAAAACCTTGGCTTTCCCGCACCCTGGTCAGATATTACAGGTCTCAAAGCGCCCTGAGAAGACGGGTTCATGGCAATAATGGATACCTAGAGGTGGTTGAGCAGAGATCAGGCCCTCATTATTACTCTGGAACAGAAAACCGACTCCATCCAGATATAAATAGAAATTCTTCCCTATTTCTGATAAACTCAAAACACATAACTCAGAGTGATGAAAACCAAATCATTACAGAGTCAACTGTTTAAACTCTTAATCCTGACCACTCTTTTTCTGGCGGTTTTTTTAGCCGGACCTCTGCCGGCTAAAAATTTCTACTTCCCCCAAGTAAAAATAGAAATCTTCATCCACGAAGATGGCTCGTTTCAGGTGGAGGAGGCTCGAACTTATGATTTTGAAGGGACTTTCTCCTGGGCCAGCCGCTGGATTCCGTTGCGGGTCTCGCGTCAAGGTTACAGTTATACCCTCCAGATCAAGAATTTCCGGGTCACCGATGAACAAGGGCAACCTTTGCCGGTGGAAAAAAAGATAACCGGCGACCGGTTTGAGGCGAAATGGTATTACCAGGCCGCCGACGAACGCCGGACCTTCCATTTTTCCTATCTGGTTGAAGGCGGAATTTTCAGTTATCCTGACGTTTCGGAACTTTACTGGCAGGTCATCGGCTCGGGATGGGATAAACCCACCGCTTCTCTGGAGGTTAAGGTCCATCTTCCCCGGCCGGTCAAACGGCGGGAAGACCTCTTGGTCTACGGCCACGGCCCCCTTTCCGGGCAGGCGGAAATTGTCGACTTACAGACAGCCCGCTTTACCGCCAGCCACATCCCAGCTTATCAATTTGTTGAAATCAGGGTCATCTGGCCGGCTGGACTAGTTCAGGGAATTCCCTCCAATCGCCAGACCCTAGCCTCTATTAAGGCCGAAGAAGAACGCTTCGTCCGGGAAACCATCGCCCGCCTTAAAGAAAAACAACAAAAGCTTCAGCAAGTCCGGGCCCGAAGAAAACGACTGTTTTTTATTTGGGGAGCACTACTTATCCTGGGAACAATAATTTGGGTAATCATTTATCTAAAAATCTGGAAAAAAGAAGGCCGTGAATACCAGTTTGATGATATCCCGGAATACTGGCGTGAGCCACCCTCTGACCTGCCCCCAGCGCTGGTGGAGGTCCTTATGAGAGAAGGAGGGTTAGTCACCACTAATTCTTTTACAGCCACCCTTTTTGACTTGGCCCGTCGCGGTTGGGTGACCATCGAAGACACTCAAGTGACAAGCGAGGGGCTTTTTGGCCCTAAAAGAAAAACCAAAACTTCCCTTATTCTTCAGCGGAATTATTATCAGGCAGCCGACCTGGAAAGCTTTGAAAAGGATGTTCTCCGCCTCGTGTTTAATGAAGCTGGGCCGGGAGGCCATCCTGGCTCAACCGTTACTCTGGCTCAGCTAAAAAAATACTTGAAAAAACATCCCCAAAAGTTCCAGCAGTGGTTTCAAAAATGGCAGAAGAAAATCGATTTGCGGGCCCGTCAATTAGGCTTTATTGAACCCCGGAGTCGAAAAATAAAAAATCGCTTTTTGGCCATTTCCATAGTAGCGGCTATCCTGACTCTCAATCCCGTGGTTTTTGTTCTGGCCTTAATCCTTTCCCCTCGAATTAAACGCCGGGCTTACCAATGGGCTCGGGAAAATGAATACTGGCGGGCTCTGCGGCACTTTCTGGAGGATTTTTCCAATTTTCCGGAAACACCCCCGGAAGCCTATAAGCTCTGGGATCGCTATCTCGTGATGGCCATCCTCTTCGGGGAAGCTAAAAAAATATTAAAGAAACTTCCTCTGATTATCCAAGACGACCGGGCTGTGGCTCCGGTCTGGTACGCAGGTTTCAACCGACAGGCCTGGGCTTCCTCAGGTCGGATTGAGGCCATGATTAAAAATATCGGTTCCATGTCAGCCTCCCTCCACCGGGCCAGCCTCCAAGCAGCCCACTACTCTTC
>QMPV01000002.1 GCA_003648765.1 Candidatus Aminicenantota bacterium | reverse complement strand
CGGTCGGCTGAGCTGTCGTCCTTTTAATAAAAAGAAGAATGCCTTAGGTTTGACTCTTATATTTTTTTAATTCCTCTTCCAGATGAGGAACAACTTCGAAGAGATCACCCACGATACCAAAATCGGCCACTTTAAAAATAGGTGCCTCTGGGTCTTTATTAACAGCCACAATATATTTAGAAGAAGACATCCCGGCCAGATGCTGGATCGCCCCGGAAATACCAAAGGCCATGTACAGAGTAGGCGAAACTGTCTTGCCAGTCTGGCCAACCTGATGCTGATGGTCAATCCAACCTGCATCCACCGCCGAACGGGAAGCCCCAATAGCGGAATTAGGCAACAGGGTACTCAGACGACGGAGTAACTCAAAATTCTCCGGTCCCTTCAATCCCCTTCCTCCAGAAATAACTATATCTGCCTCGGTGACATCCAACTCCTCTTGTTCTCCTTTGACTAGTTCTACTACCTTTTCTTTAATCATATCTTCGGTCAAAGAAATTTCAGGGGATACCTCTTCAGCTTGAGGTTGGGCCCCTTTTTCTAAAGGAAACACATTCGGCCGCAAAGTGATTAAGGCTGGCTGGTGGGGAAGACGAACCGTGAGCCAGGCTTTACCGGCAAAAATAGGTCTAACCGCAAGGAAGGCCCCTGCCTCTCGGCTGACCTGAATACAATCTGAAGCCAGCCCCACTCCCAGTCGAGCCGCCAGTCGAGGCGCTAGATCGCGGCCAAGAGCAGTGGCGGCTATAAAAACTGCCTGGGGAGCTAAATTCTGGACCAGCTGAGCTAAAACTTCGGTATAACCGGAAGAAGTATAATTCTGAAGGAGAGGCTGGTCGACCCAATAAATCTTATCGGCACCATACTCCTGGAGTGAAGCCCGGATTCCTTCGGCGGAAGAGCCAATGACCACGGCGCCTACTTCTTCGTCGGCTTGGGCCTGTCGGCGAGCCTCAGAGAGCGCCTCTAGAGAGGCCTTCTTAATCTGCTCATCTCTTATCTCAATATAAACTAGAATCATGATTCCCCTCCTTATATCACCTTGACTTCTTCGTGCAGAAAAGCCACCAACTTTTGGGCTGCTACCCGTGGTTCATCTTCGATCACCTGCCCTGCTTTTCTGGCGGGCGGAGATTCTACCTTGACTATTTCCAGACGGGGTTTTACCTCCTCAGGAGTCAACCCCAATTCTTCAAGAGTAAGCACGGGGATCTGTTTCCGCTTAGCCGCCATTATGCCTCGCAAGGTTTCATATCGCGGCTCATTTAATCCCTTCTGAGCACTGAGCACCGCTGGCAGATTGAATTCCACCTTTTCATGGGCTCCTTCAATCTCCCGGTAAGCCACCCCTTTGGAGTCAGTCAGCTCCAGCTTGGTGATGACATTAACTTGGGGTAAGCCCAGCATTTCAGCCACCATCGAGGGTACCTGGGCATTATCCGCCCCCACAGATTGTTTGCCGAAAAGCAAGAGGTCAAATTCGGAGTATTTCTTCTGTAATAGGGCAGCGATAATTCGAGCAATCCGCCAACCATCATATAGCTCCGCCTCATCATCTTTAATCAAAACTGCCTCATCTGCTCCCATGGCTAAACATTTCTTGAGTATGGCCTGGGTTTCATCTGGGCCTACGGAAAAAACTGTAACTTGCCCTCCATGAGTCTCTTTTATTCGCAGAGCTTCCTCGACAGCATACTCATCATACGGATTTAAAACAAAATTCAAGCCTTCAAAAACCACATTTGTTCCCGTCTCATTAATCCGTATTTTTGATTCTGTGTCCGGAACTCTCTTCACAAAGACAAATAAATTCACTTCCACCTCCTTTTATCTAAATCAATGTGAGTATTTTTTCTCTTCTCTAGCTGGCTCAATTCACCGCCAGGGAGTCATTCAACATATCTCTTCAGAAGTAGGGTGCCATTAGTTCCGCCAAAACCGAATGAATTGGCCAGTGCATAGCGGATCTCTGCAGCCCGGGCCTGATTGGGAACATAATCCAGATCACATTCAGGATCAGGAAATTCGTAATTACGGGTAGGCGGCAGGATCTGGTGGAATAAGGCCAGAGCAGTAATGCCCGCTTCGTAACCACCGGCAGCTCCAAGCAGATGGCCGGTCATGGATTTGGTCGAGCTGACAGCTAATTTATAGGCATGGTCCCGAAATAATTTCTTAATGGCCAGCGTTTCAATTTTGTCATTATAGGGAGTTGATGTTCCATGAGCATTGATATAGTCGACTTCCTCAGGAGCTATCCCTGCATCTTCCAGAGCCAATTTCATCACCCGATAAGCCCCATCGCCGTCTAAGCAAGGAGCTGTCACATGATAAGCATCCCCCGTCATCCCATAGCCGACAATTTCAGCATAAATTCTAGCATCTCTCTTCAAAGCGTGCCCCAATTCTTCCAAAATAATAATACCTGCTCCTTCTCCCATGACAAAACCATCCCGTTGAGCATCAAAAGGACGGGACGCCTTCTCCGGAGCATCATTGCGGGTGGAAAGGGCCCGGAGGGAACAAAAACCGGCCACTCCAAGAGGGGTGATAGGTGCTTCAGCTCCACCGGTAATCATGATATCTGCATCGCCCCGGGCAATTATCCGAAAAGAATCGCCTACCGCATGGGTACTGGTGGCACAAGCTGTAGCTGTAGCTGAATTGGGTCCCTTGGCCCGGAACCGAATCGAGACCTGGCCAGAAGCTTCATTAATAATAGAAGCTACGAGAAAAAAAGGAGAAACACGGTTAGGACCTTTTTCTAATAAAATACGATAGTTCTCTTCTATTGTCCCAATTCCGCCTATGCCTGAACCAATATAAACCCCACTTCTGTCTCCCTCTATTTGTTCCCTCTTCAAGCCAGCGTCCTCAACGGCTAACTCTGCGGCGGCCAGAGCAAATTGAATAAAACGATCCATCTTGCGTAGTTCTCGGCGTTCAATGAAGACCTGAGGATCAAAATCTCTTACTTCCCCAGCTATTTGAGATGAATATTGGGAGGCATCAAATAAAGAAATAGTGTTGATGCCGTTTTCGCCAGCCTGGATAGCCTGCCAATTTTTAGCTGTGCCCGTCCCAAGAGGGGAAACCAAACCAATACCAGTAACTACCACCCGCCGCCGAGATAAACCACCCCTCTGAGCTTTTAGAGTCCCCATTGCCTCTAGGAACTAATTCTTCTCTTCTTTTTTCTTGGCTAATTGTTCCAGAACATAATCTATGGCCTTGCCCACCGTGGTTAACTTCTCTGCTTCTTCATCTGGAATGTCAAGATCAAATTCATCCTCGAGGGCCATAACCAGCTCCACTGTATCCAGGGAATCGGCGCCCAGATCATCAATGAACGAAGCATCTTCAGTCACCTGGTCTTCACTAATGCTGAGTTTGTCAGCCACGATGGCTTTAACTTTCTTGAGAAGTTCTTCTCGCTCCATTATATCCTCCTCTAATATGAATTTCGAAAAGGCCTACGGCCTTTCTACATATACATACCTCCATTGACGCCCAAAACTTGCCCCGTGATATAGGCGGCATCCTCAGATAAAAGAAAGCGCACGGCTCGAGCCACGTCTTCAGGCGTGCCAAACCTCCGTAAGGGAATCAGGTTGAGAAACATCTGCCTGGTCTGTTCTGAGAGTGCCTCGGTCATAGGGGTCAATATATATCCAGGCGCGATGGCATTCACCGTGATGTTCCGAGAGGCGACTTCTCGCGCTAAAGATTTAGTAAAACCAATAACCCCGGCTTTGGAAGCAGCATAATTAGTCTGTCCCACATTACCCATCAATCCCACTACCGAGGCAATATTAACAATTCTCCCTTGGCGGCGACTCATCATGGCTCGAATAACCGCCTTACAACAGTTAAAGACCCCTTTCAAGTTAACACTCAAAACTTGGTCCCATTCCGACTCACTCATCCGCATTAAAAGATTGTCACGGGTTATTCCAGCATTATTCACCAGATGGTCAATCTGACCATAATCATCAAGGATTTCCTTGACAGTGGCTTCCACCTGAGGAAACGAGGCGACATCCACTCGAAAATAAGCTGCTTGCCCTCCTTGTTTATTAATTCCGTCCACCACCTCCTGCAGCTTGTCTTCCTGAATATCCCAGAGAATGACCTGGGCTCCTTCTTGAGCCAATAATTCAGCAATAGCTTTCCCTATTCCTTGGGAAGCACCAGTGACAATAGAGAGTTTGTCTTTAAAAATCATTCCTTCCCTCTAGATAATCATTTCCTTTATTGAGTCCGGCCAGGAGAATATTTAGCTATCTCCTGCTGGATTTTCTCCTGAACACCATTCACCACAAAATCACGGGCCAGGCGAATAGCATTTCTCACGGCTCGAACTGAAGAACGCCCGTGGCCGATAACCACAACTCCGTTGACTCCTAGTAATTGAGCTCCTCCATATTCAGAATAATCTACTCTTTTATATATCTTTTTTAAATTGCGTTTCATTAGAAAGAAACCAATTTTGGCCAATAAATTCTTCATCACTTCATAACGTGCCAAATGCATGAGAGTATCTACCATTCCCTCACTAACTTTAAGGGCTACATTTCCTGTAAAACCATCACTGACAATAACTTCAGCTTTGCCCGCAAAAATATCTTTCCCTTCCACATTGCCGATAAAATTCAGCGGCATTTTTTTCAAAATTTCATAAGTTTCACGAATAAGATCATTGCCCTTGGTCTCTTCTTCCCCAATACTCATCAAAGCTACGCGGGGCTGATTGACTTGCAAGACCGATTCCATAAAAACTTTTCCCATTATAGCGAATTGGGCTAAGTGGGGAGGCTGGCAGTTGGCATTGGCGCCGACATCAATGAGTAAAGTCATACCTTGAAGCGAAGGGACTAAAAGCGAAAGAGCGGGTCGTTCCACCCCGGGAAGAGAGCCCAGTACTTTCCGAGCGAGATAAACAATGGCCCCCGTGTTGCCCATGCTGACAAAAGCCGCGGCTTCTCTATCTTTTACCAGCTGAATGCCAACTCTAATTGAAGACCTTTTCTTGCGGCGAAACGAAAGTAATCCCTCACCCATACCAATGTGTTCGGAAGCATTAACAATCTGTAAGCCTGGGGGAAGTGGACTCACACTTTTTAGTTCCCGTTGGATAACCTCTTCGGTGCCCACTAAAAGAATCTCAACCCCATAATTTTCCACAGCTTGGACAGCCCCCTCAACTATAACTGGAGGGCCGAAATCACCTCCCATAGCATCAACTGCAATTTTCACCGCACTCATGCGACTGGCTTATTCTTCCGCTCCTTCGATAACCTGTCGTTCCCGATAATACCCGCATTCCGGGCAAGCTCGATGAGGAATTTTAGGCGTACCACAATTGGGACAGAGAGACAGGGGAGGCATGCTCAAAGCATTATGGGCTCTTCTTTTTCCCTTACGGGAATGAGAATGTCGTCTTTTAGGATTAGCCATTTTTCATCTCTTTATAAAAGTTTTAAGCTTCTCTAACCGGGGATCGGTCGACTTCCGAATGCACCGGCAGTTTCCCTCATTAATCACCTGGCCACAAATGGGGCAGATCCCCTGACAATCAGGCGAACACAAAGGCTTCATAGGAAAAGTGAGATTAAGCTGTTCTAAAACAATTTCTCTGAGATTAATCTGATTTTCAACGTAGAAAAATAAATCTAAGTCATCATCGGTCAATTCCTCTTTTATTTCAAACAATTCCTCGGGCAAATAAACCAGATCAAATTCCGAATCAACTAAATACTCAAAAGGCGACAAACAGCGACTGCAGATAAAACTAACCACTGTATGAATCTTTCCCTTGATAAAGAGCTCATCTCCTTCTTTATGCAAATCAATTTCAGCATGCAAGGGTTCCAGTAAAACGGCCTCTTCCTCGATCAGCTCACTGCTTTCCAGCTCAAAATCCCGGTCAATGTGGAGCCCTTCCTTAGGTATACGTTCAATATCAATAATCATCATCTGCCACTATCTAAAAAATTTCTAATAAAAAAGTTATCCTATTATACCAATTTAAGGTTCTTTGTCAACTTAAGTCCACTTGCGATTCCCTTCCGCCCAATAGATCCTAACCTCCGCTTTCCTAGTCAGATCAACCCTAATGGGGATAGGCGGTGACCTAATCAAACTCATCCCCTCTGGTTATAGTTAAACTATGAAGTTTACTGGAGGCTAGCCACACCACAAATAAAAAGAAAAATTGCTCAAGAATTCCTTGTCCTTGCCTGCTTTTTGACATTCAGCCGGTTTATGCTATAATTTTTATTTACTTTTTCCTTGATGAATTCATCGGGGTTAAGAACAATGCCTATTTACGAATATAAATGTCTTCACTGTGGCTATTGTTTTGAGCTTTTTCAAAAAATCAATGACTCTGGACCAGAAGCCTGCCCACGTTGCGGTGGCCCAGTTCAAAAAATAGTCTCTGCTCCAGCCATTCATTTCAAGGGCAGTGGCTGGTATGTAACTGACTATGCCCGTCCTAACCCTTCCAACTCTGCCCATAAAGAAAAGGCTGCGGAGAAAAAGAGTGAGGAGAAGAAAACAGGAGAGCCAACCACGAGTAGCCCAGAGAAAAAATCTGATTCAAAGTAAACCACTGCCTGTGCAGGAAAGAAAAAGGCTTCTTTGACAACCCTTACCCCCGAGATTAAAATTAAATCGAAATGAAAATAATTATCCGCGCTCCCAATTGGCTAGGTGATGCTGCCTTAGCTGTGCCGGCACTCAAAGACATCCAGCACAACTTTCCCCAAGCTAAAATTACCATCTTAGGACAAGCTTGGGCTAAAGAACTTTACCAATCCCTCGGTTTTATTCAAGAATACATTCCTCTCCAACCCCTTCATAAGCCTCGCGATTACTGGCTCGCCTCCCATCATCTGCGTGAAGGAAAATTCGATTTGGCTATCCTCCTGACCAACTCCTTCGCCTCAGCTTTACTCCTAACTCTAGCTCGCATTCCTCAACGGTGGGGGTATGCTAAGGATGGCCGGAGTTTTCTTCTCACCAAGACTGCCTCCCCTCCCTCTGGGCCCATTCATCAAGTGGAGTACTATCGTCAGTTGCTTCAACAGGTAGGTTGTTCTCTCAGCAGTCCAGGTGTTGAAAATTTCAGCCTCTCTCTGCCCTCGACTAAAAATCAAAGAACTTCTCTAGCCGCAACTTTTCACCTGGATGCCGATCGGCCCTGGGTTATACTTCATCCCGGGGCTGCCTATGGACCGGCTAAACGCTGGCCCCCTAAGTACTTTTCTGAATTGGCCGGTGAGCTGCTCAACCGGGGACTAGAAGTAATAATCATCGGCACGGCTGAAGATATCCCTTTAGTAGAGCAAATCTCATCTCCTCTGTCACCTTCGCCTAAAAATCTCTGCGGCCAAACTAGTCTGAGTACTCTCTTGCAACTTCTCCAGGAGGCTTCTCTGGTCGTGGCCAACGACTCGGGCCCTCTTCATCTGGCCAATCTTCTCCAGACGCCTGTGGTGGCTTTGTTTGGCCCGACTGATCCTCGAGTGACTGGTCCCTACCGACAACCAGCAGTCGTGCTCAAAAAAGAGGCTCCTTGCTGGCCCTGTCGGTACCAAACTTGTCCCTTTGATCATCGTTGTCTAACCTCGATTGCTCCTGAAGAAGTTCTGGCCGCTGCGGAGAAATTTATAGGATAAACCATGACCCACCGAGCCGTCTTTCTCGACCGTGATGGCACTATCAATCGGGACGTAGGCTACCCCAATTCCTACCATCAAATTGAAATCTACTCCTATAGTTTTGAAGCCGTTCGAGAGCTTAATCAGCTAGGCTTTAAAGTTATTGTCATTACCAATCAGTCTGGTATCGGTCGGGGTTTTATCAAAGAAAAGGAATTGCTGGCCATCCACCAGCGCATGCATCATGATTTTCTAGCCCACCAGGCCCGAATTGAAGCCTTCTATTACTGCCCTCATTACCGCTTCTCGGCTGATCCCCGCTATCGTCAAGATTGCAGTTGCCGCAAGCCTTTGCCTGGATTAGGCTTTCGGGCTGCCCATGACTGGAATCTCGATCTTAGTCGCTCTTATATGATCGGCGACAAAGTAGAAGATATCGAATTTGGATTTAATATCGGAGCCACACCAATTTTAGTGCTAACAGGGTATGGAGAAAAATCACGGAGCACACTTCAGCACAAAGGTCTGAGGCCAGCTTATATCGCCCGTGACCTCCTTGAGGCCGTTACTTGGATTAAAAAGCGAGAGCAAAACTCACTTTTGGGACATAAATAATGTCTGATTGGCAATCACCATGATCCGCTTTGACGATATTTTAGATAAGATTGACTATTTTCCTGAAAAAGAACTGGCTCTCTTAAAGAAAGCCTATGTTTTTGCTGCTCAAGCTCATCAAGGGCAAACCCGGCGCTCCGGGGAACCTTATCTCAGTCATCCTCTGGAAGTGGCTGCCTTTCTGGCTGAAATGAGGATGGATCCAGTGACTATCGCGGCTGGTCTCCTGCACGACGTTTTAGAAGATACCCCAGTCACCGCCGCTGAGCTACATCAGGCTTTCGGTAAGGAGGTCACCCATCTAGTAGAGGGAGTAACTAAAATAAGTCGTCTGCAAGAGGCTTCTCCGGAAACCCGCCATGCCGAAAGTATTCGCAAAATTATCTTGGCCATGACAGATGATTTGCGGGTAATTTTCATCAAGCTGGCTGACCGGCTCCACAACTTAAAAACATTAAAATATCTGGATGAAGCAAAACAACGCCAAGTGGCCCAAGAAACATTGGATATTTACGCTCCCCTGGCCAACCGCCTGGGGATGGGTCGCATCAAAGCTGAACTAGAAGACCTGTCTTTCCGCTATGTTGATCCTGAAAGTTATTTTAAAATTGCTTCATTAGTTGAACCACTGAAAAAGGAAGCCGAAAAAACCCTCAAGAAAACTAAAAAAATCATGGCTTCTTTAATGAAAGACAACCAGATCCCAGCTGAGATTCAATATCGACTCAAACGACTCTATAGCATTTATAACAAAATGAAAAGTCGAGGAATTTCCTTTGAAGAAGTTTATGACTTTATGGCCTTGCGACTTATTACTGACACTACCTCGAATTGCTACCAAGCATTAGGGATAATTCATGAAAACTGGCCTCACATGCCTCATCGATTCCACGACTTCATCGCCATGCCTAAGCCTAATCTTTATCAATCTATTCATACGACTATCATTGTGGGCAAGAAAAAAACAATCGAAGTCCAAATCCGAACTCGCAAAATGCATGAACTAGCCGAAAATGGCATTGCGGCTCATTGGAAATACAAGGACCCCGGTCCGCCCCCCGATCGCGGCGAAAATCTCCGTTTACACTGGCTGCGGGAAATGGTGGATCTTTATCAAGACCACAAAAGTCCCAAACATTTCCTCTACTCCTTAAAAAGCAATCTTCTTCCAGAAGATATAACTGTTTTGACTCCCAAGGGAGAAAGAATCTCTCTCCCTCTAGGGGCTTCCGCTTTAGATTTCGCCTTCAAAATACATACTGAAATTGGCCTTCATGCTGCCGAAGCTAGAATAAATTCACGGCGCGCCCCATTGAAAACCATTTTGAAATCTGGCGATATGGTGGAAATAATTACCAAACCCGATATCTACCCTTCTCGCGAATGGCTTAACATGGCTTTTACCCACGCTGCTCGGCATCAAATCAAAAGATGGCTTAATCAACAAAAACGCCAACAAAATCTCATCTTGGGTCGTCAGCTCTGGCAGATTGAAGCCCAGAGACATGGCTGGCCCACTCCTCCTTCTGCCTCACTCCTCAAATTAATAGCCCAATTAACTAATTTCAGAATCAAAACTGCGGAAGATCTTTTCGTCTTGCTGGGTAGTGGCAAGCTTGTTTTCTCCTCTCGATTACTTCACCGCCTCTCCCAAGAGTCTCGTCAAAAGGATAAAAAGAAATCGATCATTAAAAAAATGATGCCGCGTCTTCCTCGGCGTCCCACTTCTGAAATTCAAATCTCCCGAGCTGATCGTCCCAGTTTACGTTTAGCCAAATGTTGCCATCCCATTAAAGGCGAACCCATTATCGGGTACCTCACCTCAGGTCACGGCATAACCATTCACGCCCTCCGCTGTCCTTTAGTTACCCGGGAAATACTTAATCCAGATAGAATTGTTGAGGTCTCTTGGGCCCCTAATGTCCGTGGTCCTTTCACCGCTCGTCTCCAGATTACCACTGAAGACAAGCCTGGTTTATTAGCTCAAATCACCACCGCCATTGCTCAGCATAAAAGTGATATAAAACAGGTCAAAGCCTCTACTTTTCCCGATGGAAAAGCTCTTATCTCGCTCCTCTTAATTGTGAAAGACTACAACCATCTTCAGAAAATACAACAGGAAATAAATAAATTAAAAGAAGTGATTTCAGTTATCCACCGGTAAGGCTACTTAAACGGCTTTCTTGACCTTTCCGGCTCTTAAACATCGAGTACATACCCAAATATGCTGGATGCCTTTTTCCGTGTGAGCCTTCACCCGCTGGAGGTTAGGTTTCCACTTTTTTTTGGAGGCCTTATGAGAATGACTCAGGGTCTGACCAAACAGAGGTCCTTTTCCGCAAATAGCACAAACTTTTGGCATTTCTTTCTCTCTTATGATGAGGATTGTAAATATAAAAGAAAGTAATTTATAGCATAACTCAGCCAAAAATCCAAGGGTTTTGGTTACAAGCGAGCTCGCAAGATTAAAAAATTAGAATATTGTCTTTTATTATTGAACAAGTTGAACCATTTTATAAGCTGGAATAGGTTCAGAGTAGTAATGAGTACCTAAAAATATAAAATTGAACTTAGCCTTTTCTCTAAAAACTATCTCCTTCCCCTATTTTTTATATAAATAATCACTAAATTGCCATAGAAGTAAAAGAGAATCAGCTATATCTTCTCTCCCAGGCTCTTCAAGGGTGGGCTTAAATAGTTCTTGGGGCGAAGAAAATTTCCCTTAACCAAAAGTTTAGTCGAAGATATCCATCTTTTTCGCTGAACAATCCCTTGTTGGTCCCTGCTTCGCAGAATTAAAGCTGGGACAATTGTCCTGTCCTTAGGACAAAAGCTCTTCAAACCATCCAGATAAATTTGATTGGCATATTTTTTGCTTAATAATAAATTGACAAATTTTAGAGGAAAAGAGTATCTTAAAAGAGACTGGGCAGATGCGAATACTTTCCATAATTCTAGTAATTTTGCTAATAAGCGTTATTCTTACCTTTACGGGATGCGCCTCTACCCAAGGAGACTCTCAACTAACCTTTGGGATCACCGCGGCTAAACAAAACCTTTGGGATGAGGCTATTTTCCGCTGGAAAAAAGTCCTCCAGCAAAATCCGGACTCTGCCGCGGCTCATAATAATCTCGCTGTGGCCTATGAAAAAAAAGGCTTTTGGGAAGAAGCAAAGCGAGAATACGAATTAGCTTTAAAACTGGCTCCTAATAATCGCTACATTCAAGCTAATTATAATAAATTTAAAGCTACCTTCCTCCAAGAGGAAAGCCCCTCTTCCAAGGTTGAGAATAAAAATGCTAAAAGCAAAAATAATTAAATATTTCTGGTTACTTCCTAGTCTTGTGGTTATTACTTTTGGCTGTGCCGGCTATAATTATGTCAAACTCCGTCTAGAATTACCGGCTAAGGCAACTGTTGATCTAGATAAATATTCGGAAATTAGACTAGTCAATTTTATTATTAAAAAACAACCCAAAGGCGTGGATCTTAACAAAGAAATAAGAGACTATTTTCAATTTGAATTGAGTAAGCAAATAGACCAGAAAGTGGCCCAGCTGGATTTAGAAATCAACAATGAGGAGGCCTTAAAAGATAAGAATTTTTGGAAAAGTCAGGCGCCAGGGGAAAAAACCCTCTTTTTCACCGGTTCAGTGGAATACAAGGAAGAAGTTCGTAAGGCTCTACTGCGCAAGGAAAAACGTCAATTTGAAGACCCCTTTTCTTCTTCTCCGAAATTGGCGGAACGTCGATTTTATTCCCTTCTCCTTGATTTATATCTCATTGACTCTATTACAGGAGAAGTTATCTATCATCGCCAATTCAAAGAGACTCAATTCTATCAGAATAAAAATCAGACAGCTTATTTTGCCCTCTTCGACCTTATGCAGAAATTAAAACTTAAGCTCTTCCGTCGCCTCTTGGGAGGCCAACGTATTCAGGAACGATATTTAATTCGATAAAGAGGCCTATCATGAAGATTAAAACCACTAAATGGCTATTGTTTATCCTTATCCTGAGCTTTGTCCAGGGATTAACCGCTCAATATATTTATTTTCCTTATTATGGAAAAAATAAAGTTCAGTACAAAAAATTCCACTGGAAACACTATCAAACTGAACACTTTGACATTTACTATTACCACGACGATTTGGAACGCCTTAAAATCATTGCTGAGCTGGCTGAAAGCGCCTACCGCCGGATTAGCCAGGAAATAAAACATGAACTCTCAGCCACTGTTCCTCTAATCTTTTATTCCACCTTTACCGAATTTGAACAAACCAACTTGTTTCGGGTCTCCGAGGGGGTGCTAGGGGTAGCCGAGCCAGTGCTCTACCGGATAGCCTTGCATGGTGACTTAGCTGTGGATGAGATGGAAGACCTCATCGAACATGAATTAACCCATATTTTCGAATATGATCTTCTCTGGGGGAGCCCAGGTGGTGCGCTCTACGCCGTCTCAGCTCCTCCACTTTGGGTCTTTGAAGGTTTCTCTGAGTACAATACCCGCAATTGGTCGGCCTGGTCCTCCCTTATTGTCCGTGATGCGGTCCTGAACGACCGCATTCCAGAGCTTACTAAGTCAGGGCAAATGCTCTCCCGTTATCCACTGCCGCGAGACCCAGCTTATGACTTTGGACACGCCATTTACGAATTCATTGAAGCCAAGTTTGGTAAAAGTGGCATCCGGGAATTCTGGCAATCTATGAAAAATTCTCCCTTGATCGGCAAAAGAGACCCCATCAAGCGGGCCTTTGGCCTAACTTATAAGGAATTTAACCATGCTTTTAAAAAATACCTCCGGGAAAAGAACCGTCCTTACTTACTTAGGGAGAACCCAGAAGATTACAGTCTACCTCTTGGGCCAGAATTTCCTCTAAATCCCTATTATTTTTCCTTCTCCCACACCCTCTCGCCTTCGGGTGATATAGTGGCAGCCATTACTTATAACGTTAAGGACGCTGATATCGACATCATCATGATTTCCACCAAAGATGGACGAATCATTCGCAACATCACTAAAGGATTTACTTGGAAATATGAAAACATCAAGTTTGAGATTGACCCTTCTAAAGGTCGCGATTTAGATTGGTCAGCCGACGGTGATCAAATTGCTTTCTTCGGTCGATCTGGAGAGAAATACGCTCTCTTTATTCTGAATGCTTTAAATGGCAAAATCATTCGGAAAATTAAAATTCCTTACGACCAACCCTCTTCCCCCCGATTTCATCCCCAGAAGAAGCAACTCTTCTTTACTGCCTTTAGAAACGGTCGACATGATATCTTCCGACTGGATTTAGAAAGTGAAGAAATTGTCAATCTGACTAATGATGACCTCTTTGAAAAAGCGCCGGCCATTTCCCCGGATGGACAACAAATCGCCTATACTATTCGCCTAAAGGCTTACGACAAACTTTTCCTGTCCCCAATTGATGACTTAAAGGACAAAACTCAGCTAACTTTTGGGCGAGGGCATACTATTTCTCCGGAATTCAATGCCAGCGGAGAGGAAATCTTCTTCTCCGGAGATGCCCGGGGCGCCTATAACATCTATTCACTTAATCTAAAAACCGGCGAACTAAAACGCTATACTGATGTGAGGACGGGTAATTTCTTCCCCTTGCCACATCCACAGAATCCCAAAAAAATAATTTTTCTTTCTTTCAATAAAGGAGCTTTCCAGATATTCGGGCCGGAAGACTTGGAACCCACGGTAGAGAAAACCATTGTTTTTGCCAAAAGACCCCCCGAGTATAAATTTAAAAAATACGAACCAATCATTTCAGTGGAAATAAATCCCAATAAAATTAAGTCTTATACCGGGATTGGCAAACTCTATCTTACCTCTCGCCCTCCTGTGGACGCCATTGTGGCTACCGATGGATCAATCTATGGTGGTTCAGCTATCGTTTTTTCCGACCTGTTGGCCGATCACACTTTCTATCTTATGGCTTACCAAGTTCAAAGTTTTCGCTCTTATTACTTTTCCTATATCAACCAGAGAAACCGTCTTCAGTTCTCGACCAGTGCCTTTCAATATACTTTCTATTACTACCCCGATTTCTATTACTACGATCCCGCTCTTTATAGCCTTTTAACCTATCGCGATGCTATTGCTACCCGGAAGGTCTCGGGTATTAATCTCAGTGCCTATTACCCTTTTAACAAATTTTATCGAGCTGAAGGCTCGCTAACGTACTCTCATTACGAAGAAGACTTTTATGATCCTTACATGATCAGTTATCTCCACTTTTTTAATCGCCGTTTTAATTATTTTTGGAACGGGAATTTGTTGGCGGCCTCTTTTTCATTAGTCGGAGAAACAACTCATTTTAAATATTATGGTCCAGCTGCCGGAAATACTTTCAGCTTAAGCATCAGCCAAACTATCCCGGTTAGCCAAAGTTTCTTCCAAAACACCACTGGACAAGTAGATCTCCGGCAATATCTCTATCTAGGTTCAGACGCCCTCCTGGCTTTTCGTTTCGTGGGTTTTATGAGCCGAGGCAAGAATCCCTACATTTTCTACTTCGGCGGTAATAATCAAGTTCGGTCGTCCTATTTCTATAATCTCATTGGCAATGAAGGTTGGTATGCAAATCTGGAATTTAGATTTCCTCTGGTTAACTCTGCTTCCACGATTATTGGCCAAATTGGTCCAGTGCGAGGCACTATGTTCCTCGACCTGGCCAGAGCCAAATTAAAAGGGTATCCTGCTAAATTTTACCGCTTTACCGGAGATCTCCGTCATCCCCTCAAAGAATTTGATGCCCTTGGCTCTTACGGCTTTGGCCTAGAATTCTTCTTTTTAGGTCTACCCATCCATCTCGACTTTGTCAAAAGAATCGAGGTGCCTGACTTTTCCAATCCTTTCCATTTTGACATTGTCGGACGTTGGCAGACTAAATTCTGGATAGGTTTTGACTTTTAATTACTACCTAAATAATTTGGTTAAAAAATATTAAAAAATTCTTGAAATCATAATTTTCAAGTGTTATCATAGCTCCGCCTTTGGGAAACCTCTTAGTTAAATAAATAACTCAAAAATTTTCCACAGGTGTGGAAATGTCTGTGGAAATCTTATTAGACTCATGAAACAAAAGAGTAATTCAAATCCATGGGAAAAGATTCAGTTGATCATCAAGACAAAGATTGATCAGCGGAGCTTCGAGACTTGGTTCGAGCCAACTGTCTATATTGGTGAAGAAAAAGACGTTCTTTATATTAAGGTGCCTAATGCTTATTTCAAAGACTGGCTTTCTTTCCATTATGGCAGTTTAATTGCCGAAAGCTCCAAAGACGCTTTGGGCAAAATGGTCGAAGTTCGTTATATTTACGAGGAAAACTCTACTCCTTTTATGCGCCGTTCACCTCATGAGAGAAAGTCCAAACACGGACCAATTCTTTCACCCAATCTTAATCCCAATTATACCTTTGAAAACTTTGTGGTGGGAACATGCAATCAATTTGCTCATGCTGCGGCTCTCGCTGTGGCTCAAAATCCTGGTCGTTCTTATAATCCTCTCTATATCTATGGAGGAGCTGGACTGGGCAAGACGCATCTAATGAATGCTATAGGCCATTATACAATTAACAAGAATACCCAATTAAAAGTTCTGTATGTCACTACCGAAAAATTTATGAATGATTTAATTAATCATCTCCAATATGGCAAAATTCTCGATTTCCGGCAGAAATACCGCAATGTCGACATTCTTCTGATTGATGATGTTCACTATCTCAGTGGTAAAGAGAGAACCAAGGAAGAATTTTTTCATACCTTTAATCACCTCTATGAAGCCCAAAAACAAATTGTTATTACTAGCGATTGTCCTCCTAAAGAAATCCCTAATCTTGAAGAAAGATTTAGTTCTAGATTTGAGTGGGGTTTAATTGCTGACTTAAAACCGCCTGATCTGGAAACTAGAGTAGCCATCCTAAAAAAGAAATCTGAATTGGAAGGCATAACTATTCCTGAGAGTGTGGCTCTTTTTATCGCTGATAAGGTCCAATCTAACATTCGGGAGCTGGAAGGCTTCCTCCGGCGGGTTATTGCTTATTCTTCTCTTAAAGGCCGAGAGATCGATTTAGAATTAGCTGAGGAAGCTCTCAAAGGGTTGATAGATTCTGCCAGCCATATAGTTTCTATCGAAAAGATTCAAAAAGCAGTGGCCCATCATTATAAAATTAAAATCTCTCAGTTAAAATCAAAGAATAATTCCCCTAAGATTGCTTTTCCTCGGCAGGTGGCTATGTACCTAGCCAAAAAATTAACCAATGCCTCTCTCCCTGAAATTGGCCGAAAATTTGGTGGAAAACATCATACAACTGTTTTACACAGTCTAAGAAAAATTGAAAGACTCTTGGAAGAAGATCCTGATTTTCACAGAGAAATAAACAATTTAATCAGTCAGATCCGCTAGAAAATAATAAGGTTAGTAAATAATAATCACATTTTCATTGATTTTATTCTTCTTATTATTTAATCTAAATTTGAAAAGAGAATAATAATAAAGATAATTAAAGGTGGTGGAGAAAATGAAGTTTACAACGAAAAAACAGGACATGGTCAAAGAACTCCAAATACTTCAAGGGATTGTTGAGAAACGGAATACTATGCCGATCCTAGCTAATATTCTAATTAAAACTAGAGAAAACGAAGTTGAACTGACAGGAACAGACCTTGAGGTGGGGCTCAAAACTAAGCTACCAGCCAAAGTAGAGATCCCAGGTTCCATTACTGTCTCTGGAAAGAAAACCTTTGAAATTGTCCGCTCCCTCCGGGAGGATATAGATATCACCTTTGCGGTGGAAAACCTGAATACACTGATAATAACTTCTGGCGCTAGTGAATTCAGATTAGTTGGACTACCTGAGGAAGATTATCCACCCGTAGTAACCTCACAATTTGAAAAAGAGATAAGATTTCCTCTGGATATATTTCAAAAAATGATTGATCGAGTCTTTTTCGCTATAGCTCAAGAACAAAGGTACTATCTTAACGGAGCCCTTATGGTTCTCTCCGCCAATCAAATTGAATTAGTGAGTACAGATGGTTACCGATTGGCTTATGTTAAAGCACCTTTGGAGCCACTAAATATCGAGGGTGAGATTAGATGTATTATCTCTAAAAAAACGCTCAATGAAATTCGAAAATTCGATGACTCAATTGTTGATTTTGATCTAGATGAAAGCAACTTGTTTTTTCAGGTAGGTCAAAGAATACTGATCTCCCGGATTATCGAAGGTAAATTTCCCAATTATGAAGCTGTCATTCCCACCGAAAATCCTTTTAAACTAAAAGTTTCTCGGGAGGAACTTTTAGAATCAATTAGAAGAGTTTCTCTTCTTTCTTCGGATCGAACCAAAGGAGTTAAGTTTAAATTTTCCAGTGACAAAATTATTTTGTTTTCTTCCAATCCAGAAATAGGAGAAGCCAAAGACGAAGTTAAGGTTGAATATGAAGGAGATGAACTAGAGGTAGGCTTTAATGCTCAGTACATTTTAGATTTTCTGACCATATCTCAATCAGAGATGATTAAAATGGAACTGAAAGATAGTAAAAATGCGGCTCTTCTTCAGCCTGATGATGACACTGGTTTAGAATATCTCTATGTTTTGATGCCCATGAATATTTAAAAGAAAGAAAGAGTAAAATTTCGCTAAGATAGAGGACAGACTATTTCCTTCAGCCGATAACAGTATCCAGAATTCCTTTTTTACTCTGAATAGCCACAACAAATCTATTAGGAGCGCAGATAATTCTTTCGCCCACAATATTTATGGGAGAAGAAGACAGACAAATTTTATGTCGACAATCGGCATGGGTAATTGAAACGGCCCCATTTCTTACTTGAAGAGTTATATAACCTAACCGGGTGGAGTAATTTTTTATTATTGGTTTTAGAAGAGAGATCTGATCTATTAATTTTCCGTTTATCCAAACCTTAGCTTGATTGCCAGGTTCATTAACAGAGATAGAACGGCCAGGAAGATGAGCTATAGTTAGAAGTGAGGCTGGGGATTTGGCCATTTCTTCCCAGATCTTCTTCAACCCAAATTTCCGAATATCTACCACTCGACCTTTATCAATCAAGGTAAAAGAAGCAAAGGACGACTTACGAAGGTGGCTAAAATTGATTTGTAAATTTGGTCTTGTTGGGTTTCTCCGCCAACCAAGTTTTTCCAAAACTGAAGCAATTTTTGATTCTCTAGGATGGGGACCCAGAAAGGAATAAGTTGGAGGTCGCCCGGGAAAGTTTAATTCTAATTTTTTCAAGAGATAAGGTAAATACAGTTCAGGCTCGTCGGTGAGAAGATAGAGTTTTTTGCTGGAGTCAAGGACTTCTTTTCCCAGCAAGGAGGAAGTAATAGCCGGAGTTAAAATCACTGTTTTAAGGAAGTTTCGTCTATCCATTGACTACTCCTTTGGCCAAAATATTAACAATTGTTGGCCATAAAGACTCTTTGTTTTTTTGATTAAGTTTTATTTTAACAAAAATACCAGCCATGATTAAAGCAATTATCAACCCCGTCAAGCTGAGCCAAGCTGGTTCTAGATTCAACAAAAAAGCCAAAAGATAACCCGCTAAGGCTCCACCAAGAAGAGCGATTAAAAAAGTTCCGAAAATGAAAATTAGAGTAGTTTGATACTTATCTTCTGGGATTTCTATTTCTACTTGATCTCCCACTTTAGCCTGAAGAGGGTTTTTTACAGTTAAGTACCCTTTACGGGTATGTTCATTGGTCCCACAAAGGCTGCGGGCAGGACAATGTTCACATTGAGAGGCTATGGGGGTGATTTCAACTTCAGCTAAATTATCCATTATTTTGCAAACTACACCAATGTCTTTCATCTTGACTTTATGAAGCAGGCCGGGGCTGATCTTTAGCCGAGTCTGTTTCTTCTGGAGGGCGATGAAATCGACCGATGGCCTTGGTCGGGCATTTCTCAATTGCCGGAATTTTGTCTTCAGGGATTTTTTTATAGTCAATGATTTTGGCTAAATTATTTTCTAACACAATTGCCTCCGGGCAGGCTCGGACACAAATTCCACAAGCAATACAGGCGTTCTTACAGACCTTGCGAGCCAATGGTCCCCGATCAAGGGAGCGGCAAAAGACCAAAATATTCTGGTCGATGGGATGAAGTTCGATTATGTTTCGAGGGCAGGCTTCAACACATTGACCACAGCCAGTACACTTGGTTTCATCTACATGAGGTAGACCATCCTCCCCCATCCACATGGCCTCAAAGAGGCAGGCGCGAACGCAATCACCGAAGCCAAGACATCCATAAGAACATTGCTTTTGACCACCAATTAAATGGGCAGCGGCACACGTGGCAATGCCTAAATAGACTCCCCGTTCCTTGGCCGCTTCTTTTGTCCCCCGGCAGTGGATCCGGGCTACTTTTTTCACCATGGTTTTAGCTTCTACGCCGAGGATGGAAGCAATTTTGGAAGCGACTTCTTCTCCACCAACGGGACAGCCATTGACTGGAGCGGCCCCTTTAACTACGGCTTCAGCAAAAGCCCGGCACCCAGAAAAACCGCAGGCCCCACAATTAGCTTGAGGAAGTATTTCGAATATCTCCATCACCCGGGGGTCTTCCTCCACCCGCAGCTTCTTGTAAGCCAAGACCAGGCCACTAGAAAAAAGCAGACCTAAGATACCCATGGTCAGTATTGGAATCAGAATGTCCATCACTTTATCATCCCCGAAAAACCAAAAAATCCAAGAGCCATAATACCGGCAACAATTAGAGCAATACCGGCTCCTTTCAAAGGTTCTGGGACATCAGCTAGATCCAGCCGTTCCCGAATGCCGGCCATGAGGACTATGGCTAAGGTAAAGCCCAGCCCTGAACCCACTCCAAACACTACGGTTTCCATGAAGTTATAATTTTTTAAAGCAGCTAAGAGGGCCAAACCCATGATGGCACAATTAGTAGTGATTAAAGGCAGATATATGCCCAGCGCTTGATAAAGGGGAGGACTAGTTTTTCGGATAAACATTTCCACCAGCTGGACAAGGGAAGCTATAACCAAGATGAAGGAGACAATCTGAAGGTATTCTAGTTTATAAGGGATTAGTACCCAGTGGTTAATAATCCAGGAGACGACGGCCGTAATAGTCATGACGAAGGTTACGGCTAGCCCCATAGAAATAGCCGAGTCGAGTTTTTTACTTACTCCTAGAAAAGGGCAGATGCCCAAGAAGTAGTGAAGGACAAAGTTGTTAATTAAGATGGCGGAAATAAAGATGGCTAATAGTTCCACTCTCAGACACTCCTCTGAAGTTTACGATCAATGACCATGATCAAGCCTAAAAGGATGCCTAGAGTTAGAAAAGCCCCGGGAGGAAGAATCATAATAATCCAGGGTTCAAACCAACTGCCTAAAACCTGGTGGCCAAGCCAGGTTCCAGAGCCTAGAATTTCTCTAATTGAACTGAGGATGAGAAGGGCAATAATAAAACCGGTGCTCATTCCTAGGGCATCAATAAAGGCCCGGCCTACGGAATTTTTAGAAGAAAAAGCCTCCTGCCGGCCCAGAATGATACAGTTAACCACAATTAAGGGCACATAGGGACCAAGGCTTTTGGAGATAGGAGGGAAGAAGGCGGCCAGGAAGCGGTCGGCCATAGTTACAAAAGTTGCGATGACTACAATATAGCTGGCAATTCGGACCTGGCTGGGAATTAATTTTTTGATAGCGGCCACCACGATAGAACTAAAGATAAGCACAAAAGCCGTGGCTAGTCCCATGGCCAAACCATTGATTACGGCATTGGTGACGGCCAGGGTGGGACACATTCCTAGGAGTTGACGGAAGATAGGATTTTCGTCCCAGACCCCTTTGAAAAATTCTTGGCGGAGTGATTTACTGGCCATTGTTACCCTCAATGTTAATAGTTCCCTCCTGAATTAAAGAGCGAAGTTTAGCCAGACTAGCATTAACTGTATTCAGCACCGCTTCGGAGGAAATCGTGGCCCCTGTAATAGCATTTATTTCCGATGCCCCCAGTTCTTCCCGACTTACAGGCGGTTTTCGAAGAGTCAGAGGCTGGGAGCAGTCTTTATTTTCCCAAAATTGAAGGAAAGCTTCTTCGTCAGTTATTTTGGCTCCTAATCCAGGAGTTTCCTTCTGATCCAGGATAGTTAAACGAAAAATTTTTTGTAAAGAGGCATCTGTCCCAAACATTATCACAATTTTATCCTGGAAACCTGTGCCGGCTGTATAAATGGCGTAGCCGGTGATTTGACCTGCTTCGCCGCGAGTGGCATAAACGGTGAAATCTTTCTCTTCGTAGATTTTTTGATTAACAGTAGTCCCAGGCACAACCGAGACGATAGCTTCCTCAATCTCTTTCAGTCGATTAGCTTCAATTCTTTCTCTGGTGAGTAACCCTACGGTGGAGAGCAAGGCCCCTGAGAGAACGCCTACGCTGGTCAGAACAACAATCATGCGGGAGGAAAGATTCATGCTTTTTTCCTCCTTTCGCCCAAGATGCGGGGGCGGGTATAACGGTTAAGCAAGGGGACAACGGTGTTCATCAGTAGGATAGAATACATCACTCCTTCGGGATATCCACCAAAGAGTCGGATTAATCCGATTAACAAGCCGATGCCTATGGCGTAAATAATGGTTCCGCGAGGGGTAATAGGAGAGGTGACCATATCCGTGGCCATAAAGAAGGCTCCAATGAGCAAGCCTCCCGATAAAAGATGAAAAAGAGGTGAGGCATATTTATCCGGTTGAGCCAGCCAGAAGAGGCCGGTGAAAAAGGTAAGAGAAACAATAATACCCACTGGAATTTTCCAATCGATGGCCTTACGGTAAAACAAATAAGCAGCGCCGATTAAAAGGGCTATAGCGGATGTTTCTCCTAGACAACCACCTACATTTCCCCAAAAGAGATCTTTGAGGGGAGTCAGGGTGTGTTGGGCGACCGCGTTTTGGAATTTTAGATTTCCCAGAGGAGTGGCATAGGTGACAGTGTTGACCACTTGGGTCACTGGTGGTATCCAGGTCGTCATGGCTACGGGAAAAGCAGTCTGGAGAAAGGCTCGGCCTACTAAAGCGGGGTTAAAAACGTTATGTCCCAGCCCACCAAAAACTTGTTTGCCCAGAGCAATGGCCATAACAGCTCCAATTACTGCTTGATCTAGGCGCAAGGTGGGAGGTAATGTCATGGCCAGAAGCAGTCCGGTAATGGCGGCCGAGCCATCCAGGAGAGCCACTAGGGGTTTTTTTCGCGCCACCAGGAAAATGGCTTCCGTAGCTAAAGCCCCGGCGAGACAGGCGAGGTATAAAGCTACTGCCCGGAAGCGGAAAAAATAAATCGAAGCTATTACCGCAGGAAGGAGACTGAGGAGGACAGCATACATAATTTTAGGGACTGAATCAGGATGTCGAAGGTGAGGTGAAGTCTTAATTATTAAACTTCTCTCTGTCATTAGCCTGTCTTCCGTTTAAGAGCGGTAATAATAGATTTGCCGAGTTTTATCCAGTGGACCAAGGGAATGCCGGCTGGACAAGAATATTGACAGCTGCCGCATTCCACACAGTCAAGCGCCCCCCAGGCTTCAGCTTCCTGGTAGCGGCCGAATTCAATATATTTCATGATTTGAGTCGGGGCCAATCCCATAGGACAATGGGCGACACAACGTCCGCAACGAATGCAACTGAAGGAAGGGCTTGAGTTAGGGGCGGCCCAGGCCAGTAGGCCAGAGGTGCCTTTGATCACCGGTGCTTCTAGGGTCCATTGAGGAATACCCATCATCGGGCCACCCATGATCAAGAGATTAGCCTCTTCTTTTAGGCCACCACAGAAATCAATCACTGCTTGAAAGGGAGTCCCAATTCTGACCAATAAGTTTTTAGGTTCGACTATTCCCGAACCGGAGACCGTCAAAACTCGTTCGTAAAGGGGTTTGCCGTAGCGGACAGCTTCCCAAATAGCTTTGGTTGTGCCGACATTTTGCACGACAACCCCCACATCAAAAGGAAGTCCTCCCCGGGGGACTTCTCTTTTTAAAAGAGCATAGATAAGATTTTTTTCGGCTCCTTGGGGATATTTGGTTTGGAGGAGTTCGACTTTAAAGTGAGGAGGTTTAATTTTTGATGCCAAGAGTTCAGCTACATCTTCTTTATTATCTTCGATGCCCAGGATAATTTGTTGAGCTCCAGTGGCCAGGCGAATAAGTTCGGCTCCCTGGAGAATTTCCTCAGGATATTCTTTCATTAATCGATAGTCAGCTGTAAGAAAGGGCTCGCATTCGCAACCATTAATGATGACAGTATCAATAGCTTTATCGGGAGGAGGCGATAATTTAACCGCTGTAGGGAAAGCGGCTCCCCCCAAACCCACAATGCCTGCTTCTTTGACTCGAGAGATAATTTCCTGAGGCGAGAGGGAGAAGGGATTGTCTACGGCGGAAAATTCGACTGTCTTGTCTTCTCCATCATTGGCAATGGTGACGGTCAAGACAGGTTTTCCCAAAGGATGGTAATGTCCATCAACGGCTAACACTTTGCCTGAAACACTGGCGTGGACATCTGCCGAGAAGAGTCCTTGAGCTTCACCAATTTTTTGACCTAGGGCGACCTGATCCCCTTTTTTAACCAAGGGCTTAGCCGGTTGACCAAAGTGTTGGTGGAGGGGAATAAAAACTTTTTCTGGAGGGGGCAGAACTTCTATTGATTTAGCCGCAGTCCAGTGCTTATTTTCCGGAGGATGGACGCCGCGAGGAAATGTCTTTTTTTTCATGAGAAAAGACCACGCGAAAAAAATTGATGTTCAAGTTTAGTCGCCAGAAAAGCATTTGTCAAGTGGGAAGACAAGGATAGCTTTTTTACCAGCAGATAGACCTGGCAATTTAAGGACAACGAGGGTGATCAATTAGATGTGGTTCCGGGTTGATTTTTTATTTTAATTTAGATAATTTGTAGATAACACTCATGGCCGTTGAAATTAAGCCGATTTCTTCCCGCAAAGAATTAAAGATATTTATTTATCTTCCAGAAAAAATTCATCGAGGTCATAAGAATTGGGTTCCTCCCATTTATATGGATGAGTGGAAATATTTTGATCCCAAAAAGAACAAGGCCTTTTCTTATTGCGACACCATACGCCTTTTAGCCTGGCGAGAAGGGCGGCCGGTAGGCCGCATTATGGGCATTATCAATTATCGCTATAATGAATTTAGAGGGGAAAAGGCGGCCCGGTTTGGCTACCTGGAAGCCTGGGAAGATCGTGAAGTTGTCGCCTCCCTTCTCGGCTCTATAGAGAACTGGGCTCGCGAGAAAGGCATGACCAAGGTAGTGGGCCCCTACGGGTTTACAGACCAAGATCCGGAAGGATTTCTAATAGAAGGATTTGAAAACCGAGCCACTATAGCTACTTACTATAATTATGAATGGATGCCCCGGATGCTGGAAGAGTTAGGTTATACCAAAGATATAGATTATTATGTGTATAAGGTTGATGTTCCTCGGGAGATCCCGGAGTTTTACCAAAGGATTTACCAGCGTGTTTTAAAGAAAGGTGGCTTTCAAGTAGTGGAGTTTCGCAAAAGGAAAGAAATTAAACCTTGGATTAAGCCCGTTCTTCATTTAATGAATGAGTGTTATTCACAGACAGAAATCTATGGCTATTCTCCTTTGGATGAAGATGAGATGGAGGCCTTGGCGAAGAAGTATTTGCCGATTCTAGATCCGCGTTTTGTTAAAATTGTGGTCAAAGAGGGTGAGGTAGTAGCTTTTATTGTCGGCATCCCAGACATGACTGAGGGGATCCAAAAAGCTCGGGGCAGGTTATTTCCTTTTGGCTTCATCCATATTCTCCGCGCAGCTAAAAAGACCAAACAACTAGATTTACTCTTGGGAGCCATCAAAGAGCCTTACCGGGGCAAAGGTCTAGATGTGTTAATGGGAGTCAAGATGTTGGAATCAGCTCAAGAGGCTGGTTTCGAAGTGATTGATTCCCATCATGAAATGGAAACGAATGTTAGAGTCAGGGCTGAAATGGAACGCATGGGTGGCCAAGTTTACAAAAAATTCCGGGTGTACCAGAAAAAATTGTAAATTATCTAAGTTATTGAAGATGGCCAAATTGGTAGTTATTTAGTTTCAGCCCAATTAATTCCCCAGGCCAGGTGGACTCTTAGGGGCACAACCAAAGGGAAAACATTTTCCATTTTTTCTTTAACTAACTGGGCCATGACTTCCACTTCTGAATCAGGCACTTCAAAGACTAGTTCGTCATGGACCTGAAGAATCATTTTGCTCCTTAGGTTCCTTTTTTTAATTTCGCGCCAGATATTGATCATTGCTTTTTTGATTAAATCAGCGGCTGTGCCTTGGATAGGTGTGTTGAGAGCTATTCTTTCCCCAGCTTGACGAATTTGGGGGTTTTTGTGTTTAAGTTCGGGCACCGGCCGTTTCCGGCCGAAGAGAGTCTGGACATACCCCTGTTTTTCTGCCTGTTGAATAGAATTATGGAGGAAATTTTTGACTTCTGGATATTGTTGAAAGTATAAATCTATGAACTTTTGAGCTTCGCCAGGAGTAGTGCCCAGTTCACGGGCTAAAGAGAAGGCGGAGGCGCCATAAATGATGCTGAAGTTTATTATTTTAGCCCGTCGGCGTTGTTCAGCTTTATCCAGGAGATTGGTGGTAAAAACCCGGTTGGCTGTTTCGGTGTGGATGTCGCGTTCGTCTTGGAAGACTTTAATCAAGGCTGGGTCTCGGGAAAGGTGGGCTAGCACGCGGAGTTCAATTTGGGAATAATCAGCTGAAAGAAACAGATGGCCAGGTTCGGGCACAAAAGCTTTTCGGAAGCGTTGTCCCCATTCTCCCCGAATGGGGATGTTCTGGAGATTGGGATCACTGCTGGAAAGGCGGCCGGTGGCGGCTACTGTCTGGTTATAAGACGTGTGGATTCGTCCCGTATGAGGGTTAATCAATTTAGGCAGGGCTTCAGCATAAGAATTTTTCATTTTGGCCAATTGTCGGTATTCCAGGATGTCCCGAGCAATAGGATACTTTTTAGCCAATTCTTCCAGCACGGCTGTTCCGGTGGAGTAGCCGCGAGTTACCTTGGTTTTACGTGAAGGAGGCAAGCCCATTATTTCAAAAAGTACCCGAGAGAGCTGTTGAGGAGAATTAAGATTGAAGGTCAGCCCACAAAGAGAGAAGATTTTTTTCTCTAGACGCTGCATGGCTTCTTCCAACTCAGCACTTATCTCAGCCAGTTGTTGAGCATCAACTTTGACTCCCCACATTTCCATATCAGCCAGGACTTCAATTAGGGGGAGTTCAATCTCTTGATAGAGAGTCTCTAGATTGGCCTCCACCACTTTCGGCCACAGGATCTCGGCCAACTGTAGAGCCAAAACTGCATCTTGGCAGGCGTAAGAGGCCACTTTCTCAATGGCGATTTTATTCATAGTTTTAGCCTGCTTACCTTTTCCTGCGATTTCTTGGTAAGAGATAGGGGCTTGATGGAGATAGTGCGTGGCCAGTTTCTCCAAGCTATGTTTACCCCAGTTAGGTTCTAAAAGATAAGAAAGGACCATGGTGTCTTTATCCAGACCAGCCAACTCGAAGCCGCTTCTCCGGAGGACGATGAGGTCATATTTAATATTTTGGCCTATTTTTTTAATCTGAGGATCAGTCAAGATTTCCCTTAAGAGAGAGGCGGCTTTATTTAGAGGAATTTGAGGAGGAGCCCCGAGATAATTGTGGCCCAGAGGTAGATAATAGGCCTGTCCGGGTTGCCAAGCTAAGGAGAGCCCGACTAGTCTGGCCCGGGTGGGGGAAGGACTGTCTGTTTCTGTATCTATGGCTAGACAGCCGCTTGCCTTGATCAGGGGAATAAGTTTTTTTAGTTCTTCCTCCTTAAATATGACTTTGTAATCCTGGGTAAGTTCTTTTTTTCTTTCTCGAATAGTTTCTTTCAAGAGCGAGTGGAATTCTAATTCTTGGTAAATTTTAATCAATTCCTCTTCTTTGGGCTGGCCGATCTGGAATTCTTCGAGTTTAAATTCAAGGGGCAGGTTTTTTTCAACTGTCACCAGCTCCTGGCTTAGATTTAAAATCTCCAGGTTTTTCTCCAGAGCTGCTTTCACGCGAGGATTTTTGACTTTATCCAATTGATTGATTAACGAAGACAGGGAGCCGAATTCCTGGATGAGCCGCCGAGCAGTTTTGGCCCCAATCCCAGGTACCCCGGGGATGTTGTCAGAGGCATCTCCTTGGAGGGCTAAGACGCCAGTAACTTGTTCCGGCAGAACACCGAATTCTTTTTTAACTTCCTCTGGGGTATAAAGTTTTTCCTTGACTGGATTATAGACAGCTATTTTTTGATTAACCATCTGTAAGAGGTCTTTATCTGTAGTGACAATCACCGCCGGTAGTCCTTGAGCCGCCGCTCGGAGAGCCAGAGTAGCTAAAACATCGTCGGCTTCATATTGGTCAACTTCCAAAAGTTTTATCTGCTGGGCCTGAAGAATTTTCTTTAAGACTGGCAGCTGAACCACCAAGTCTTCGGGCATGGGTTTCCGATTAGCTTTATAAGCCTGATAGGTAGCGTGGCGAATGGTCGGGCCTTTAGCGTCAAAAACAACAGCTAGATAGGCGGGTTGATGTTCTTCGCGGATCTTCCGGAGGGTTTGGAGAAAGCCATAAATAGCATTGGTCGGGAAGCCGTTGGAGGTGGATAAATTGCGGATGGCGTAATAAGAGCGGTATAAGATCGAATTACCGTCAATTAAGTAGATGTTTTTCTTCCTCATCAATATTTATCGGAAAGGACAAGGGACCAGAATGGTCTCCTGGTTTTCACAGATGTTCAAAACGTCCTTGTTTGACTTGCTGACATATTTGCTCATGTTGTTCTTGGACTAATCGGGCAATAAGGGCTTCCCTATCACCTTGAGTCAAAAGAGCATTATAAGGCGTCCTTCTCGTGGTTAACACCCGCCCAGAACGGTAGATAATAGTTTCAATATAGTTGTAAGGCGGTCCTTTATCTTGAGTTTGCACATGGTAAATTTTATTCTTATGAAGAATTTCTGTATTAAAACCCGTCATAAAAAATTATTCAACCTTTCTCGGACTTCCTCTTTTCTCTGTGTCTATTATATACTTGATGCCGAAAGGATATCAAGGATAATAGCCCAGATCCTCTCCCCAACTGTCCTTTTCACTTCCTTTCCCAGGGGGAAAGGCCGTTGTTATTTCTCGGCGAAGACTAAAGCTTCAAACGTATAAAGATGGGCTCCCTGCCGCCAGGCATCTGGCGGGAGGCCAGCTTTCAGGCAGACTTGTTGGAGAAAAGTTAGGCTGTCCCAACCGTTTTCCGTGGCCACTTGAGGGAGGAGTAACCCCTTGTGGTTGCCTTTTTCAATAACTAGGCCGTGACGACCGACTTGGATTTGGGCAGGATGGCGGATTTTTTTAAGGGGAGAGAGGATAGATATTTCGATGTTAATTTCTTTCAACTCTTCCAAGGAGACTGGTTGGAAACGGAGATCTTTAACGGCAGCGTATATGGCTGCTTGGATGACAGTTTGATAAAGGGGGAGGTTGGACTCAATGAACCCAATACACCCCCGCAGGTGTCCTTTTTTCCGCAGGGTGACAAAGGCCCCCTTTTTTTCCCAAAGGTGGGGAGAAGATGGGGAGTAATCTGGTAGTTTTTTCTCTCGGAGAAAAAGGGTTATAGCTTCTCGAGCTAGTTGGAGAAGTTGTTGTTTTTCCGATGGACTTAAATCAAAAGATGGGGAGGCTTCAGTTTTAGGCGAAGAGGGGAGAGCTGCTTCTATCACTGCAGCTAGATAGCCCACCACTCGGTCGGTAGGACCACCGGCGGCCGAGGAGTCCCGGTAGTCTAAAATATGAATTTGGGGATGAGCAAGACGCTGGCTGGCCATCAATAAGGCACTCACTGGGGCCACGCCACACATTATATTAGCCCCTCTCAGGGCTTTACGCAGAAGAGTTGTCCCTTTAAATTTTTTAATGAGTTTAATAGTTTGAGTATCCGTTTGGTTGGCCTTTGTTTTAGGAAGATAATGAGACAGATCGGTAGTGGCTATTATGAGAATCCGAGGATTAGTCATGATTTTGGCTAGGGCTTGGGCCATATTGTTCACATCTTTTTGATCTGGATAGCCGAAGACAACGGGAACGATGCGGACCTGAGGGAGGACAACCTGCAGGAAAGGCAATTGGACTTCAATAGAATGTTCTTGCTGATGGGCGGCTGAGATGGTTTTATATCCTGTGAGTTGAGCTAATTGTCGGGCCAGATGGGTGTCGACTTCTAATTCTCCCAGTGGAGTTCGATAGCGGGCTTCGGTGTCGATCGAGACTCCGCGAAAACCGTAATGATGGCTCGGGCCCATGATAATCACCGCAGTATAATCCTTCCCCTTAACCTGACGATAGGCTTGAGCAGCGACTTTGCCTGAATAAGGGTAGCCAGCGTGAGGAACGATCAGAGCGCGGAGATTTTTTATTTCTTCATGGATGGGGCTTTCTGCTAGCCATTGGTTAATCATTTGACGTAGCTGGAGGGGATTGGCGGGATAAAATTTTCCTGCCCAGACTGATGGCCTTACCGGCTGGGCTTGGCTAAGAATGACCAAAATAAAGAAGAGGCCAGAGAAGAAAAGAAGAGATTTCTTGCCCATCGCTGATTTCTCCTTGGTCTCATTATATCACTTTTCTCAGTTAAAACTAGATTGAAGTATGGCCCTGACTCGATTGCCGGGGGGCACAGGAGAGTTGTGGGTGATAGTTTGACTCCGAAACAATAGTCATCTAACTAAGAGAACCTTAGTTTTCCCCTCAGGTAATGAGTTGTCTTTCTTCGACCAGGAGAAATTAAGTTGACATTACCCAGGCTGTTAGTTTATATTTTAATCCTAAAAGGAAGGAAGCAATGAAAGAAGTGTTGAAATCGTTGTTCGCGCTTATCGCTTTTTCTTCGGCTTTTATTCTGGGGTTTTACCTTGGTCAGGAGAAGGTTCTCAAGAAGATCCCCGAGTTTCAGGAAGAATTAGAGACGAAATAAATTAAGCCTTTTTCCCCAAGGTCATTGAATTTGGTTCGCCTTCTTTCTTGCGGGAAAGCCACTGTTTTGGGGGTGGGGTTGACGAAGTTAAAGAGAGCTTCTTATAATAGAAGTGTAATTAATTGAGGCAATAAAGAGATGGGTTGGACACCTTATTTAATTTTAATTATTTTTGGTTTGTTCGTTCTTCTTTCCATTCTCAACCCCAATTTTTCCTGTTTTGGTCGGCGGTTGCGTTCGCCTTTTTATCCTCTTTATCGTCATAAAAAGAAAAAGAAAGTTAAAACCCATGACTATGGTTTTTATCTGGTAGATGATGGAGCCAACAGCCGGAAAAAGGAACCTTCTTCAGAAGAAGTGTATTATTTAGACGACAAAAAAACAGAAAAGAGACAAGATAATAAGGAGTCGGTGAAAAGAACTTCACCTCAAGAGAATGGTTTATCTTCGTACAAAGTTGACACCAAATAGGAAATCCTCTGGCGTCCTTTTTTTTCTTTATACTCTTGGACTGATAGGCTTAATTTTGCTCCAACAATGCCGAATGGCTCCCCTTTCTCTGGATTCATTGCCTTCATCCATAAAAACTCTTGAGGGCTATGCTTCCCTGATGATTAAAAACAAAGGCAAAGTATCTCGAGGCAAGGTTTCTTTTTTTTTAATCTGGCCTGATGAGGCTCGCCTGGATATCGCTGATACTTTGGGGAGGACTGTTTCCCAGTTGCTTTTTTTAAAGACACAAGCCTATTTGGTTCTACCCAGAGATAGAGTTTATTGGCAAGGCCCTGAAGAGGAGTTATTTGAGCGTTTGTTGGGCTTTTCTCTGAGCTTGTCGGAGTGGAGCCGTCTTTTAATCAGCCAGGAATCTTTACCGGGAGCTTGGCGATTAGAGAGAGATGCTTCGGGCCGAATCTGGCGAGGCCAGAGGAATGAAGTGAAATTTGTGATCAAGCGCTATGTGGGGCGAACCCGTTTGGTGGAGACTTTGGTTATCTTTTATCCAGAAGGGGAAGTCCGCTGGCGACTTCGGGAAATTTATTTTAATCGTCCCCCTAGAGAAGGGCTTTTTTCTCTCCAGTTTACCCGCCGCTTTCAACCAAAATCCTGGCGGGAAATTGAGGCTTATCTAAAATGAAACTTCTTTCCCCAGCCAAAATAAATTTAGCTTTAGAAGTTCTGGGGCGAAGAGAAGATGGCTATCACGACCTCTTAACCTTATTTCAATCAATTTCCCTGGCAGATGAAATAGAGCTGGTAGAGAGAAAGGATGGAGGCCTCCAGCTGGCCGGTGATGAGCCTTCTATTTCTTGGGGAGAGGATAATTTGATTTTTCAAGCGGTTTTAAAAATGAAACAGAGGGCAGTAAACAGCCCGGGCGTTGAGATAAAAGTCAGAAAGAGAATCCCTCCTGGAGCCGGTTTGGGTGGAGGCAGTAGTAATGCGGCTGTGGTCTTGATGGCCCTGAATCAATTGTGGCAGGTTGGTTTAACTCGCCAGGAATTAATCAAAATAGGTCAAGAACTGGGAGCGGATGTGCCTTATTTTTTCCATGGGGGGCTTTGCTTAGGCCAAGGCCGGGGTGACCTTCTCCAGCCTCTCCCTGATTTAGAGGAGAGAGCTATCCTTTTAGTCTTGCCTCCCTGGGGGATAGCCACTCGCTGGGTCTTTGAGCAGCTGCCACCCACCTTGACTTCAAGCTCTAAAGTAAGTAAAATTAACCAGTTTCTAAAGGATAATAATTTGACCCTTTTGGTCAACGAGCTAGAAGGACCTGTTTTTGCCAGGTACCCTCGACTAAGAAAGATAAAAGAAGTACTCAAGGAGAGAGAAGCAGAGTTATCTTTGATGAGCGGTAGCGGTTCCGCTCTTTACGGAATGTTTAAGGAGAGAAATAAGGCTGTTGAATTTGGGCAAGAAATAGAGGGTTCATTTCCTGAAGTAAAAGTGACCATAGTGAAAACGCTTAGTCGCTCCCAATATTGGGAGGCAATTGGGCTTGGGGTGTAGCCAAGCGGTAAGGCAGCGGACTTTGGATCCGCCATTCGGAGGTTCGAATCCTCCCACCCCAGCCAATATATTCTCAGCCGAGGGATGTCTTTCCCTGTGGGAAAGGAGATATGATGAGGAAACAAAATTTAAAAATTTTTACTGGTTCATCCAACCGCCCTCTGGCGCAGAAGATTGCTGATTATCTGGGCTTGGAACTTGGCCGTTGCGTCTTGGATCGTTTTAGTGATGGTGAGATTCATTTTTATATTGATGAAAATGTGCGGGGCGAAGACGTGTTCATTGTCCAGTCCGGTTCGTTTGATGCCAATTTTCATCTTATGGAATTATTTCTAATGATAGATGCTTTTAAAAGAGCTTCTGCGGAGCGTATAACGGCCGTGATTCCCTACTATTGTTATGCCCGCCAGGATTGGAAGGATAGGCCCCGGGTGCCCATTTCTGCTCGTTTGGTAGCGGACTTAATCGAGAAGGCAGGCGCTAATCGAGTCTTAACCATGGACTTGCATTCTCCCCAAATTCAGGGGTTCTTCTCCATTCCGGTGGACAATCTCATGGCCGCCCCGGTTCTGGCGAACTACATAGAAAGCCTAAAGCTCGAAAATTTGACTATTGTTTCTCCAGATGCCGGCGGTGTGGGCCGGGCCAGGTGGTTTGCTAAAAAAATGGGCGCCTCGCTAGCCATTATTGATAAAAGGCGGCCTGCTCCTAATGTAGCTGAGGTGCTGCATGTCATCGGCCAAGTCAAAGGCAGAGATGTAGTTATTCTCGACGACATGGTAGATACAGCCGGAACATTGATCCTGAGTGTTGAAGCCCTGCGGCAAGAAGGAGCCCAGCGGATTCTGGCTGCTTGTACTCATCCTGTTCTCTCAGGGCAAGCCTTAAAGCGGATTCAGGAGTCTCCCCTAGAGAAATTGATTGTCACCAATACCATTGAATTGAGTGAAGAAGCAAAAAAAATGGATAAAATTACAGTGCTTTCTGTGGCCGAATTGTTTGGAGAAGCCGTGCGGCGGATCCATGAGGGTCTTTCAGTGAGCAGTTTGTTTATTTAAGGAGGCTGATTATGGCAATTCAGATTAAAGCTGAAAAAAGAGATAAAACTGGCAAAGGACCTGCTCGTCGGTTGCGTCGCGCTGGCCAGGTGCCGGCGGTGCTTTATGGGCCAGATGTCCGAGAAGTTTGCTTGGCTTTGGACAAAAAAGAGGTTAACCGAGTTCTTAAGCAAGGAGAAAATGTTATTTTTGAGGTTACTTATGATTCTGAAAAATGGAATGTTATGATCAAAGAGCTGCAAATCGACCCGGTGACTGATGAATTGTATCATGTGGACCTGGTGCAGATATCTATGGATAAGCCAATTCGGGTTTATGTTCCTATCCATCATGTGGGTGAGCCCGTAGGCGTTAAGTCTGAAGGCGGGATTGCTGATTGGATGACTAGAGAAGTGGAGATTGAATGTCTCCCCCGGAGTATTCCCGAAGCGATTGTGGTCGATATCAGCGAACTACACGTCAATCAAGCTTTGCGGGTAGAAGATATAACTCCCCCTGAGGGAGTCAAAATAATAACCGATCCAGAGACGGTCTTGGTGGTTATTGAGGCTCCGGTAGAAGAGGAAGTGGAAGAAGTGAAAGAGGAAGAAATTATCGGTGAAGAAGAGGAACCAGAAGTTATTCGTAAGGAGAAGGAAGAGGAAGAAGAGAAAAAAGAAGGAGCTGCCGAGGAAGAGGAGTAAGGTGTGGGCGATTATTGGCTTGGGCAATCCAGGCCGGGCTTACGCTAGAACAAGGCATAATGCTGGTTTTCTGCTAGTTAGGCGGATTGCCCGAAAATGGGGAGTCCGGCTCTCCCGGCCTCGATTTCAGGCCAAAATTGGTGAAATCACCAGAGGAGGTCAACAAATCTTACTAGCTTTGCCGCAGACATTTATGAATAATTCGGGATTGGCGGTGAAAGAAATTATTCATCACCGGGCGATTCCCTTGGAGCAAATGGTGATCATTTATGATGATTTGGACATTCCCCTTGGAGAAATTAGAGTCCGAGCCGAAGGCTCCTCTGGTGGACATCGGGGAGTCGAATCTATCATCCGGGAGCTCGGCGCCACTAGATTTCCTCGGATAAGATTAGGTATTGGGCCCCTTCCCGAAGGGGTGGAGGCGGCCGAATTTGTTCTTTCCCCTTTTACTTCAGAAGAGAAGCTCAAAATGGAAAGAAGTCTGGAGAAAGCCGAGGCAGCTCTGGAATTGATCTTGGCCGGGCAAATAAATGAAGCCATGAGTCGCTTTAATCAGAGAATTAAGGTACAATAGATAGGCAAAAAATTAGATGCTCCTTGCTCCTTCAAGAAAATGAAGGGGCTGGCAGCCAAAAGGAGGTCAAATGAGATTATATGAAACTGCGTTCTTGATCGCCCCCAACCTGCCGGAAGAAGAGGTTGAGGCCCTTATTCAAGAGATGGCCGAGGTGATTAAACAAAAAAAAGGCCAGATGGTGAAGGAAGACAGGTGGGGCAAGCGGAAACTGGCTTATCCCATTAAGAAGTTTGAAGAGGCGTACTATGTTTTCTTCTTATATGAAGGCGAACCGGATATTCCGGCCGAGCTGGAGCGCCTTTTTAAACAGAAAGATGCAGTCATTCGCTTTATGACCATCAAGCAGGATCGGCGGGAGAATGTCAGACGGAAAAAGAAAACCGCCCCTCTGCCCGTTACTCCTTTGACAGAAGACAGTGAAGTAGGAGAAGGTCAGTCACCTTCCTCTACTCCTAACTCCGGCGAGTCGGAACGAAAGGAGGAAAGCCAATGAGTAAAGAATCGCGCTCTGATAAACCTACATACCGCCGTTTTTTCCCACCCAAGAAAAAAGTTTGTCGTTTTTGTGAGCTAAACATCAGGGAGATTGATTACAAAAATGTTGAGTTGTTAAAAAAATATACTCCTGAGAGGGGAAAAATTGCTCCGAGACGAGTTACTGGTACATGTTCTTATCACCAAAGACGTTTAGCCAGAGCCATAAAAAGAGCTCGGATTCTTGGTTTGTTACCTTTTATTGCTGACTAAAGTTAGAAGCAAGGTGGTGTGTCATGAAAATCATGCTTAGAGAAAACATTGAGAATTTAGGCAAACGGGGAGATATTGTTGAAGTAGCCCCAGGCTATGCTCGGAATTATCTTCTGCCCCGAAAATTGGCTTTAGAGGTAACACCAACCAATATGAAAATGATTGAGATGCAGCAGAGGGCTCTGCGCAAGAAACTGGAGAAAGAATTATCCTCTTATCAGGAAATGGCCCAGAAATTGAGCCAGGTTAAGTTAACTTTTTATCGAAAAACCAGTGACAAGGAAGCCCTTTTTGGCTCAGTGAGTTTGGCTGATATCAAAGAGGCTTTGGAAAAGGAGGGGTTTGCTCTGGATAAAAAGAAAATTCTTTTACCTGAGCCAATAAAGTCCCTGGGAAGTTACAAAGTTCCAATTAAAGTTTTTCATGAAGAGAGAGCGGAGATAGAGGTACAAGTCCTGCCTGAGGAAGCCGCTGAGACTCCGGCAGAAGAGCCAAAGGTGGCGGCAGACCAAGCTGAGGCCAGTGAGATTCAACCAGCTGAAACAGAGTCAACCAAGACAACGTCTTCGGAAAAAGAAGGGGTTGACTCTCAGCCGGAGTAAACCATAGGGGAGATAATGGAACTTGATTGGTTGTTTCTGAAGAAAACTCCTCCCCATAGTCTAGAAGCCGAGAAAACCGTTCTGGGAGGGATTCTTCTTAATAATAAAAATCTTAATGTGGTTCTTTCTTTAGTTACTCCGAATGATTTTTATAAAGAAGCTAACCGGATTATTCTGGAGAAAATAATTTCCTTGGTAGACAAGGGGATGCCAGTGGACTTAGTTACCCTCAATGAGGAGTTGCAGAAGGCAGGTTTGTTGGATGAAGTGGGGGGTGCCTCTTATCTTTCTTCTTTATTGGATGGAGTTCCCCAGAGTCTAAACATTGAATATTATGCCCAGATTATTCGGGAAAAAGCTCTCCTGCGGCGGTTAATTCTCTCTTCAGCGAAAATCATTTCTGCCAGTTATGATCAGAAGGAAGATGCCGAGGTGCTTCTCGCTGAGGCCCAGTCAGCTATTATCGAGGTGGCCGAACAGCGAATTAAACCCGGTTTTGTCAAGGTAGGCGATTTAACTCCCCAGATACTGGAGAATATTCGCGTTTTAAGAGAACGGAAAGAAATCGTCACGGGAATTCCGACCGGATTTCGCGATTTAGATTCTCTCACCTCAGGTTTGCATAATTCGGAGTTGATTATTGTGGCTGCCCGGCCTTCCATGGGCAAGACGGCTTTCTGTCTGAATATTTCCCAGTACGTGGGCATTAGAACTGATTACAGCATTGGCTTTTTTACCCTAGAAATGTCCAAGGAACAACTTTATCTCCGATTGCTCTGTTCAGAGGCTCAAGTGGATTTGAGCAAAGTCCGCAAAGGCTTCATCAGTGATCTGGAGTTTAGTCGGTTGAAATTAGGAGCCGAGGTTCTTTCTCAGGCAAAAATTTTTGTTGACGAAACTCCAGCTTTAACGGTGATGGAGATGAAAGCCAAGGCCAGACGGCTCAAAATGGAGCAAAATTTGGATTTGTTATTTGTCGATTATATTCAATTAATGCGGACTACCGCCCGTTTTGAAAACCGTAATCAGGAAATTTCATTTATCTCCCGTTCCCTTAAAGAACTGGCCAAAGAGCTACAGATTCCCGTCGTCGGGATTTCTCAGTTAAGTCGGGCTCCTGAGAAAGGGCGCTCCCGGCCCGTGCCCCAGCTTTCGGATTTGCGGGAGTCAGGGGCAATTGAGCAGGATGCGGATGTAGTGATTTTAATTTACCGACCGGAGTATTATTTTCCCGATGAAGAAAGTTTGCGAGGTCTGGCTGAGATCAATGTGGCTAAACAGCGTAACGGCCCAGTTGGCAAGGTCACTATGGCTTTTGTCAGGGAATATGCTCGTTTTGTCGATCTTGACTTTAGTGAATATCGAGAACGTCTAGAGGAAGCCTGATGAATCGAGGCAAAGGATGGCTAGAGCCGCTCTTTGTTTTTTTGGAGAATTTGGGAGAGATTGGTTTATTAACTTGGAAAACTCTTAAGAATATTTTTCGCCCCCCCTGGGAAAAGTCCATTTTTATCCAACAGCTGGAAGAAATTGGAGTGAGGTCTTTACCAGTGGTTTCTTTAACCGCTGCTTTCGGCGGGTTGGTCTTTGGTCTGCAGACTTATATCGGTTTCCATCGTTACGTGGGACCAGGCTCGGAGGCTTATGGAGGACCAATTATTTCTTTAGGACTTTCTAAAGAATTAATTCCGATTCTGGTCGGTCTGATGGTGGCTGGTCGAGTAGGTTCAGCCATGACGGCTGAGATAGGAACAATGAAAATAACTGAGCAGATTGATGCTCTTTTCAGTTTGGGGGCTGACCCCAACAAGTATCTCGTGGTGCCCCGGACAGTAGCCGCTTTTTTTATGCTGCCCTGCTTGACTCTCTATGGCGATGTCATCGGTATGCTCGGCGGCTTTGTCTACAATATAATGATTATGGGAGTAAATAGTTCTATTTATCTCAAGAATACTTTGCTTTATTTTGAGCTCTGGGATTTAATTACCGGTTTGATTAAAGCCAGTATTTTTGGCTTGATTATTGCTCTTGTGGGTTGCTGGCAAGGGCTGAAAGCGGAAGGAGGAGCCGCTGGTGTAGGTCGGGCAACCACCCGCTCAGTGGTTATTTCTAGTATTGTCATTTTGATGGTCAATTTCTTCTTGAGTAAAGTGTTACCAGCCTCATTAAGCCAATGATTAGGATAGTCGAGCTTCATAAAAGTTTTCGGGAGAACCATGTTTTAAGAGGGGTTAATCTGGAAATTGCCAAAGGAGAGACGAGAGTCATTTGCGGCCAGAGTGGTTCAGGCAAGAGCGTTTTAATCAAGACGTTAATTGGTTTGATGAAACCCGATCGAGGTCAAATTTGGGTGGATGGGGTAGAAATCACTTCTTTGTCAGAAGAGGAATTATTCAAAATTAGACGCAAATTTGGACTTCTTTTCCAAAATGCAGCTCTTTTTGATTCTCTTACAGTTGAGGAAAATGTGCGTTTTGGCTTAGAGCGGTATACAAATCTCTCCCCGGCTGAGATTCAACGGAGAGTTAAAGAAGCCTTGGAACTGGTTGGTTTAAGAGGCGTAGAGAAATTAATGCCTCATGAGCTAAGTGGAGGAATGAAAAAGAGAGTGGGTTTAGCTCGAGCGATTGCTTATCGTCCTCAGATTATTCTTTATGATGAGCCTTCGACTGGTATTGACCCAATTCGCGCTGATGCCATAAACGATCTAATCATCGCCATGAAAAAAGAAATTGGGGTTACTTCCATTGTGATCACTCATGATATGGTTTCTGCCTATAAAGTGGCCGACCGGATTTCCATGCTTTATCAGGGCAAAATTATCGCCACCGGCACCCCTGATGAAATTAGGAAAACAGTTAATCCCATAGTAAGGCAATTTATCACGGGCAGTGCCGTGGGCCCGATTAAAGAATATTAAGTCAGGCAAGAGAAGAAATTTAATGTTGAGGCGTTAAAATGACCAGAGAAATAAAAATTGGTTTATTCTTAGGAATTGCTTTTTTAATTATGGTCATTTTCATCTTTACCGTAGGTGATTTGGGTGAAATATTTCGGGGCAAAGGATATCCTCTCTATGTTTATTTTGATTCAGCCGCTGGCTTGGAAAAGAGAACTCAAGTCCGCTTGGCTGGGGTCAAGATTGGTCGAGTGGAGGATATTCGTTTAAAAGATAGCCAAGCGGAAGTCTTAATTGTAATTGATAAAGGGGTTCAGATCCGCCGAGATTCGGTAGCCACCCTGGCTGCTTTGGGATTATTAGGAGAGAAATATATCGAAATTCTTCCGGGGAAGGCAACGGCTTATTGCCAGCCTGGCGACACTCTTCAAGGTTTAACTCCCGTGAGTTTAGACCGCATTGGGGCTCAACTGCTTAGTGTAGGGGAAGAGGTCCGAAAGGCCGGCCAGTTGTTACAGGAGCTACTGGGGAGTGAAGGTACTAAGTCCAGCCTCCAGCAATCTTTGGCTAATATAGCTGAATTTACTGGAGAATTAAGAGATTTTTGGCAGCAGAACAGACAAGCTTTAACCAGAACTGTTGACCAATCATCTCAAGTAGCCCAGACCCTTTCTCAGGATATGACGCGGGTAGCTCGAAATTTAGAAGAAACGGTTGATCTCTTAAAGGAAGTCATTAGTGAAAACAGAGGGGATATTCGACAACGATTGCAGGACATTGGGACCTTGATCAAGGAGACAGAAAAGGCTTTAAGAGAACTCAACCAGAGTTTGCACGAGATAAATAAGGGAGAAGGTTCGTTAGGCAAATTGATTCAAAATGATGATTTGTATCAAGAGGCTGAGACGGCCCTGCGGCAAACCCGCCAAATGGTCGATCAAGTCTACCAGTGGCGACTAGAGCCTACTTTGGAGATGCAATATTTAGGAGAAACAGCCAAGACTCGCGGCCGGGCTAGTCTCCGCTTCTGGTTTAAAGACCGTCAGTTTGTTTCAGCCCAAATAATCCGAGATCCCTGGCAAGAAAAATTCGTTTTTTCTTGGCAAGGAGGAGTCCGTTTTGGGCCCTTCGCGCCTCGGGTGGGCCTGATTGAATCACGCTTCGGAGTGGGTCTAGATTGGTTTGTCTGGCAGAAGTGGGCCATTTTCCGGATAGAAGCCTTCGATTTCAATCGAGAACCACGGCCCCACTTCCGTCTGTGGAGTGAATTTAGACCGAGTCGACATTTTTATTTTCTTTTGGGAGTGGAAGATTTTACTTTAGCTCCTCGCCGAGAGATATTTTTCGGCCTGGGAGTGGGCCTGTAGAATGAAAACTAAAGTAAGTTTTGTTTGTCAAAGTTGCGGTTTTCAGACTCCCAAATGGATGGGCCGTTGTCCCAGCTGCGGGGAATGGAATACTTTAATTGAGGAAGTAGTAGAGGAGGAGAGCTCTCCGGGATTATCATTGACTACCAGTGCACCTGTTTTGTATGGAGAAATCAAGGAAGTCACTCAACAGAGAATTCAGACCGGCATAAACGATTTCAATCAAGTTTTAGGCGGAGGCATAGTTAAGGGCTCGCTAGTTTTGATCGGGGGCGAACCTGGGATTGGCAAATCCACCCTTATGTTACAGATTAGCCGGGATTTGGCCAGCCATCAAAAAAAAGTTCTTTATGTTTCTGGGGAAGAGTCACTAGAACAGATTAAGCTGAGAGGGGAACGTTTGGGCTTGAGGCAAGAAAAAATTTATTTCTTCTCCGAGACGATTTTAGAACGAATCCTTCAGGCGGTGGAAAATCTCTCCCCAGAAATTTTAATCTTAGATTCAGTGCAAACAGTTTATTCTAGTCAATTGACTTCCAGCCCGGGAACAATCAGTCAGGTCAGGGAGGTGGCCAATCGCATTTTTCGTCAGGCCAAAGCTCGAGAAATGGCCACTTTTTTAATCGGGCATATCACCAAAGAGGGGACTTTAGCTGGGCCTAAATCTCTGGAACACATTGTAGATGTAGTGCTTAGTTTTGAGGGAGAAAGGGATCATAGTTATCGGGTGCTAAGGGTGTTGAAAAATCGCTTCGGGCCAGTTTCAGAGTTGGCTATTTTCGAGATGAGCGAAGAAGGGCTCAAGAGTGTCGAGAATCCTTCGGCCTTTTTTTTGAGAGAACGTCCTGGTCATGAACCAGGCAGTGTGGTTGTTTGCACTCTTAAAGGTACCCGTCCTTTATTGGCTGAAATCCAGGCCCTGGTATCTTCTTCTTTATTTCTGGGGAATCCCCGGCGGATGACAGTCGGCTTGGACCGCTTTCGGGCAGCTATGTTGATGGCTATCGTGGAGAAGAAATTGGGTTATTCCTTTGCCGGCGAGGATGTTTATTTAAATGTGGCTGGAGGTTTGGCGATTGAGGAGCCCGCGGCTGATCTTGGTATTTTGCTGGCGGTGGTTTCTTCAGTGAAAAATCGGGCGTTGCCTCCGGAAGTAGCGGTTTTTGGTGAAATTGGGCTCAGTGGCGAGATCCGGTCAGTAACTCAACCCGGCTTGCGAATCAAAGAAGCAGCTTCTTTAGGTTTTAAAACACTAATTTTACCCCAGGGCAATAAAAACGCTCTTACTCAAGAGAAAAGGGCTGGAATAGAGTTAATTGGCGTTAAAGATGTCCGCCAGGCCATAAAATTGTTTTTTTGATTTTTTTTGTTTTTTTTATATTATAGGTAATAAATTATAATACAGGATAATAAAAATGGGCATTTTTATTCTCAGGTTAGTCGTTATTGCCTTAATGACCGTGGCCGGGTACTTTTTTTCTCCCTTTAAGCTGGCTCCTTATTTTGGAGCCCTGGTTGGTTTTATTCTGGCGGTTATGATTATTTTTTTGGAAACCAAGATTCGCCAAAACCAGTTTAAGGTGATCTGGGGTTCGACTGTGGGCACCATTGGCGGAGTCGTCCTCGGGTGGTTTTTAGGTCTTATTTATCAGCAAGTGGCTCGGGATTCGGGAACTCAATTGTTCATCCGGTCTTTTTTCTTACTGATCATGCCTTATATCGGCTTTCTGGTGGGTTCTAGGAAATATGAATGGCTGGATCCGGCTTATGTTTTTGGTTTGTTTAAGGAAAAAAGTGATGGCCGGAGTTATAAAATTCTCGACACCAGTGTAGTTATCGACGGCCGTATTGCTGACATCTGTAATACTTCCTTTATTGAGGGGACTCTGGTGGTACCCCAATTCATCCTGAAAGAGCTGCAAAGTATTGCTGACTCATCAGATCCGATTAAAAGGCAAAGAGGGCGGCGGGGCCTGGATGTTCTCGATCAGCTCCAGCGATCCTCTCAGGTAAAGGTTCAGATTGTTGATTATGATTTTCCGGATATTCAGGATGTTGATTCTAAATTGATTGAGCTGGCCAAGCATATGGAAGCCAAAATTGTCACCAACGACTTTAATCTCAATAAAGTAGCTCAACTCCAAGGCATTCCGGTGATGAACATTAATGAGTTGGCTAACGCCTTAAAGCCGGCGGTGTTGCCTGGCGAAACCATTCGGGTCTATATTCTCAAAGAAGGCAAAGAAAAAGACCAAGGGGTGGCTTATTTGGACGATGGGACTATGGTAGTTGTGGATAATTCCCGAAAGATGATTGGCCAGACGGTGGATATTACTGTAACTTCTGTCCTTCAGACTACAGTGGGCAAGATGATTTTTGGTCGCTATAACGAAAATACCAAATGAGGAAAACGGCCGTCATCATTGTGGCTGCCGGGGAAGGCCAGCGGTTCGGAGGCCCCAAACAATTTGTGACTGTCCAAGGCCGACCTCTGCTGGCGTGGACTCTGGATAAGTTTATCCAGCATGACCAGGTAGACGATATTGTCTTGGTTTTGCCCCCAGCGCATTTAAATCGCCCTGAATTCCAGAATTTTCCCAAGATTAAGGCAATAATGCCAGGAGGAACCACCCGATTAGCTTCGGTTCAAGCCGGGTTCAAAGCTATCGAGAGGCTGGCGCCGGAGATAGTCCTGGTTCATGACGGAGTAAGACCTTGTTTGAGTCGGGATTTAATTTCCCGAGTGATTGAGGCCGCAGTGAGCTATGGGGCGGTTGTCCCTATTTGGCCTATTCCAGAGACGGTGAAGAAAGTAACGGGCAAGAAAGTTGTCCGAACAGTCGACCGCAAAGGTCTCTTCACTGCTCAGACTCCCCAAGGTTTTCAATTTAAACTCCTGGCTGAGACTTTAAACTGGGCCCAGGAGATGGAGAAAGAGAGTACAGATGAAGCTAGTCTTCTTGAACAACGGGGGGTGAGTGTTTATACTATTCTTGGGGAAAGGACCAATATTAAAGTTACTGTCCCTGAGGACTTAACCATCGCGGAGGCTTTTCTTGAGTTGGAGAATCGGTCTAGGCTTTGATATCCATCGTCTGGTTGAAGGTCGGACCTTGTGGTTGGGGGGCCTTAAAATTCCTTTTTCAGCCGGTTTGTTGGGCCATTCCGATGGAGATTGTCTGGTTCACGCTTTGATTGATGCCCTCTTGGGGGCTCTGGGGGAGGGCGATATCGGTCAGCATTTCCCGGATACTGATGAAAATTATGCCGGCATTTCTAGCCTCAAACTTTTGAGGCAGGTTAAGGAATTTATTCGCCGTCGAGAAGGAAAAATTGAGAATATAGATGCCGTGATCATTGCTGAGGCGCCTCGGTTGAATTCTTATTTTCCCCAAATGAAAAGTGTTCTAGCTGGAGAATTGGGTTTGAGTGAAGATCGGATCAATCTTAAAGCTAAAACTCACGAACAGTTGGGCCCTCTAGGGGCCCGAGAAGCCATAGCCGCCTGGGTGGTTGTCTTAGTAGAACTGCCTGAGGGATAGCTTGGTGGGGGCTCCCTCCTGGTTTAGGGGCCTTGAATTTTGATTTAAGGGAAGGAAATCTTCTGGGCTGCAGCGGGTCGATTACCAAAACAGCCTTCGGGAGAGCAGCCTTGGGTCGAAGGGAATGGTTCTTTTCACGAAGATCGTCACAGAGTTATAGTGAAAATAGTTTCCCTTGCTAGCAGCAAAAGATAGCTCCCTAAGAAAGACGAGATTATATGGCCAACCTTCCTCTCTTTGAGGAAGAGAAAAAGGCCTTTTTCATCAACCAATTTTCTGTGGCGATTGACTTTTTCCTTTGGAGGAAATTGGCCCAGTTTTAAATATGAAGAGGTAGACTGGGTGGAGAAGAAGGGGCAGTTCTGGCCAGATAATTGGCTATAATTTCTTGACCGGCCTGATGGCCGACCTTCATCAGTTCGACCGAGTTGGAAGAGGTCATCAAGTTGAACAGTAAGAAGCTGAGGATGATAGCCACCAGCATAACGATAATCTTTACTTTAAAATTCATTTTATTCTCCTTGCGAATTCTTTCTCTCTATTAACTTAGACGAGTACCAGGAACAAATAGTTGCTTTTTTTAATAAAATAAAGAGTTGAGTAGACTAAAGTCAGTTTTTCACCTGGGACAGGGGCAGTAAAAAATTAAGCTGAGGTTTTCATCTTTCATCCTGAAGGCCAGCAGGATGGGCAGGAGATGGTGTAAATCAGGCATAGTAATAATCAAAGGGGAAAAGAGAAAGATCGGCCCATCTTTGGTCCCTGCAGCGGCTTGACTCCTCTCCTCTCTCAGATTAAGATGAGAGGCGAGTCATTATGAGACAGGTAAGAGTCAGATTTGCTCCTTCGCCGACGGGATATCTACATGTCGGTAATGCCCGGACAGCCTTGTTTAATTGGTTATTTGCCCGCCAGAAAAGAGGAGCGTTTATTCTTCGGGTTGAAGATACGGATGTCGAGAGATCCCGCCAAGAATATTATTTACGGTTAATGGATGATTTGCGGTGGTTGGGCCTTGATTGGGATGAAGGGCCTGATATTGGCGGAGATTACGGCCCCTATCGCCAGTCAGAAAGATTAGAGATATACCGCCTGTATACTCAACAATTACTCGAGGCAGGCCGGGCATACTATTGTTTTTGCTCGCCCGAAGAACTTGAGCAGGCTCGCCGGGAAGCCTTAGCTGCGGGCCGGATGCCTATTTACTCTGGGAAGTGCCGTCATTTGTCGCCGGAGGAAGCCGCTGCTCGCGTGGCTCGAGGGGAAAAGGCCGCGGTCCGGTTAAAGACGCCTGATAAGGGGGAAGTCATTTTTAATGATCTTGTTCATGGAGAATTACATTTCCAGCTGGAAGTCATCGGCGATCCCATTTTGGTCCGTTCCAATGGATTGCCAGCTTATAACTATGCGGTAGTTATTGATGACCATTTAATGGAAATAACTCATGTTATAAGAGGAGAAGACCATATTTCTAATACACCGCGCCAGATTCTGACTTACCAAGCTTTAGGTTGGGAGCCACCCCAATTTGCCCATTTATCAATGGTTATGGGTGAGGATAACACTCGTCTCAGCAAACGCCACGGGGCGACTTCGGTTGACCAATTCGCCCAGGAAGGCATTCTGCCGGAAGCTTTATTTAATTATTTGGCCTTCCTCGGTTGGTCCCCTCCTGAGGGTCAAGAGGTTTTGTCGCGGGAGGAACTGGTTGAGCTTTTTAATCTAAGCCGAGTGAGTCGTTCGGCGGCCATCTTCGACTATCAGAAGCTCTATTGGCTTAATCGTCAGCACTTAAAACGACTTACTCCAGGTGAAAAAGTCACCCGAGTTTTGCCTTTTCTCCAGAAGGCGGGGTTCTTACCTGAGAAGTTAACCCGAGAGCATCACTTGTGGCTGGAGAAGGCGGTTGAAGCTCTTATCGAAGGGGTTAATAAGCTGAACGAGCTGCCTGAAAAATTCAACCTGTTCTTTGAATTTGACTTGTCCAAGATGGAGGAATCAGCCCGAAGAATTCTTCAAGCCGAGTCAGCTCGAACCGTTCTAGAAGCTTTGGCTGAGGAGTTGGCAAATCGGTCAGCAGTGAGTTTTGAGGAGTTTTCAGATATTGCTCGAGAAGTCAGGCAGAAGACGGGCGTTAAAGGCAAAGAGCTATTTCATCCGATTAGAGTAGCTTTAACTGGTCAGACTTCAGGTCTCGAATTGGATAAATTCATTCCTCTGATTGAAGAAGGAGCCCGCTTAACCTGGCGGCAGCCTTTACTTTCGGCCCGAGAGCGCATTGTTCGGACTCTGCAGTGGCTGACTCAATGAATTGACTATGGAAACTCTCAGCCGCCTTAATCCAGTTTTGGAAATTTTGCAGAGCAGCCCTCGCCGGATAATTAAACTTTTCTTGGTTGAGCAGCTGCCTAATACCCGCCTCAAACAGGTCTTTCGATTAGCCCGGCAACATAATGTCCCTGTGGTTTTGGTGCCCAGAAAAAAGCTGGATAGGCTCCAGCCCCATCACCAAGGGCTGGTGGCTTGGCTGTCACCCAAGCCTTATGCTGACCTGAAGCAGGTTCTAGAGCGGAGCCCATGTCCTTTTCTAGTCGTCCTCGATAGTGTAGAAGACCCCCAGAATCTCGGGGCTATACTTCGGAGTGCTGAAGGAGGCGGCGTAGATGCAGTCATCATTCCGGCCCGTCGAGCCGCAGGCTTGACCGAAGCCGTAGCGGCGGTTTCAGCGGGGGCTTGGGAGCATATCCCTCTCTGCCGGGAGAAGAATCTTGCCCGTACTTTAGCTTGGTTGAAAGAGAAGGGCCTTTGGGTGGTCGGAGCTGAGGCAGGAGCTGGGCAACTCTGGTATGAATTTGATTATTCCCAACCCGTGGCTATTGTCTTGGGTTCTGAAGGTCGAGGACTCCGGCCCATAATCCGGCGTCAATGTGATGTCCTGCTGGCTCTACCGCTATTGGGGAAAGTCAGCTCACTGAATGTAGCCGCCACCGCGGCGGTCTTTATTTATGAGGTTGTTCGCCAGCGGGGAGCAGAAGGAAGGGAATAATTGAATAAATTTGTTGGCCAAGACGTAAATAATAAAAAGGATTTTGGCGATGAAAGTTTCCGCAGGCACGATGGCCATGTTGGCCAGAGGAGAAACAATGGTTGACGATTCTGTGCTCCCTAGAGCCGAAGTGTCTGACGAAGAAATTATTGCCCAGGTGAAGAAAGGCCAGCGAGAGGCTTATCGGGCGATCGTCGAACGGTATAAGAAAAAAGCTTATTTCTTGGCCCTGAGCTGGGTTAAGAATCATGAAGATGCCTTAGATCTTTCGCAAGAAGCTTTTGTCCGGGCATTTCGGAAACTAAAAAAATATGATGGCCAACGAGAGTTTTTCCCCTGGTTTTATCAGCTTTTAAAGAATTTATGTTTGGATTGGCTCCGTCGTCGCCGAAGAGAACGGTGTGTCTCTTTAGAAGGAGTCGTTCTTAAAGATGGCCAACATAGTCGGCGAAGCGAATTAACTCAGGTTCTATGGGAGGCCATCGAACAATTGAGTCTGGAACAACGAGAGGTCATTATTCTCCGATATTTTCAGCAATATTCTTACCAGGAAATTTCTGAGTTGACAAATATGCCTTTAGGTACAGTTATGTCAACTTTATATTATGCTAAGCAGAAGCTGCGCCGTTTATTAAAAGAAGCCTGGGGGGATTCATCTTCTTCTCAGCAGGGTGACCTATGAAACATAAAAAATATAAAGAATGGATTTCAGCTTATTTTGACGGGGCACTTACTCCCGACCAAAAGAGAGAATTAGTTGAGCATTTGAAGACCTGTTCTGAATGTCGGCGGGAATTTGAAGAAATGGAGCGTTTTGAATCTTTAATGGCTGAAGTTAGCTTGCCTCATCCTTCCGAGGAGGTATGGACAATGTATTGGGCTTCCGTTTATAATCGGTTGGAAAGAAGAATCGGTTGGATTCTACTTTCTCTGGGCAGTATTATTTTACTTTTTTATGGAGCCTATCAACTGGTTGAAGGACTTATTAAAGACCCTGATCTCCCTCTCCTGATGAAAATCGGCCTTTTGAGTTTTTTGGGAGGCGTGGTAGTTTTGCTAGTTTCGTTCCTCAGAGAGAGGCTGTTTCTTAGAAAGCGGGAAAGATATAAGGAGGTAGAACAATGATCATCGTGACTACAGATTTTGTCCCCGGGAAAAAAATAGTTAAAACTTTGGGTGTGGCTAAGGGGAACACCATTCGGGCCCGACATATCGGCCATGATTTGGCCGCTTTACTGCGTAATCTTGTCGGCGGCGAAATAAGAGATTATACCAAAATGATGGCGGAATCCCGGGAGCAGGCCATTGACCGGATGATAGAGGATGCTCAACGAATGGGAGCCAATGCGGTGGTTAATGTTCGCTTCACCACTTCGATGATCATGCAAATGGCTTCGGAAATATTAGTTTATGGGACAGCTGTGATTGTCGAAGAAGATTATTAATCAACGCCCTAGCGGGGGAGGCCTAGAAGATGAAGAAAATTATTTTTATCTTTCTTCTTACGTTGGTTTTTATTCTTTTTTTCTTTTTATTCGTGTTCGGACAATCTCTGAAGAGGGGGGAAGAAGGTCGGTTGGCTATTTATTTTCAGGGGGAAAAAGTTGGCTATGAAGAATACCGGTGGTCAAAACAAGGAGAGAATTATCTCCTAGAAGTAGAAGGGCAGTTGACTAAGCCGGTGGCTTTGGTTATTGAGCATTTACAAATTGTGTTGGATGCAGCCCTTATTCCCCAGAAATTTGAGTTGACCGGCACTATCAGCGGGGTGCACCAGGAAATCTTCAGTGAACTCCAAGAAGGAAAGGTCACCAATCGAATTAGGGTAGCTGGTCAAGAGCAAATCTTAACCCACACGATAAGACGGGATACTTTTCTTCTGCCTAATCCGGTTTTCTCTCCCTATCTTGTCCTCACTAAAAAGTTTCGCTGTCAATTAGATAGTCAATCAGAACCCCAAGAAATCTCTATCTATGTTATACCTCAGGTAGAGCTTAAGGCAACTATTCAAGCTGAGGCCAATGAGCCTTGTGGTTTAGTGATTCAACTGGGAGGTACGGAAGTTAGATTGAAAACCAACCCACAAGGAAAATTGTTGAGTTTGTCGATTCCTTCGCAAAGGCTGGAAGTGGTTCCAGAATAAACTCCTGGCCTCACTATTCCTGGGGACTTAAGGATAAATGACTTTTCCAGGAGAGTAAGGCAGGCAATCGAGTCTAGCGGGGGGCACCATTAGATTAAAACTAAACAGGGGGTTGAAGTTTATTCTGAAGTTTGACCGAGGATAACACCCGACATTTTTTCTTTTTCCAGGAAGGGCTGAAAGATTATTAAGGAGAGATAAAATTTTTTATCAATTATTAGAGAGCTAGCCGCATTTTTTCTTAGCTTGACACCTGTTTCCCTTAACCTTTAGAATAATCGGGTTGATGGAGGCGACTTGGCCCAATGACTCAAGAAATTAAAACATTCTATCAGCTCGAAGAGCCCATTATGGAGTTGAAAAACCGGCTGGATGAGCTTCTAGAAAGTGGCGAGCCGGCTGCCCGGGAGGAAATAAAGGAGATACAGGCTCAGATTGAAGAAGAATGGGCCAAGATAAAACCTCTTTTGACTCCCGTTCATATTGTCCAGATTGCTCGGCATCCTCTTCGGCCTTATACTTTAGATTACCTAAAGGCCTTGACCACTGATTTTATCGAGTTTCATGGAGACCGGCGAGCCGGCAATGACCCGGCCATTGTGGCTGGCTTTGGGTTATATCGAGGCCAGACAGTGGCTTTTATTGGGCATCAGAAAGGACGGACTACCCGCGAGCGGTTAGAACGCAACTTTGGACAACCCAATCCCGAAGGTTACCGCAAAGCTCTCCGCATTATGAAGTTGGCTGAAAAATTTAATTTTCCAGTGGTGACTCTCATTGATACTCCCGGCGCTTACCCTGGCATTCAGGCAGAAGAGAGAGGCCAAGCTGAAGCTATTGCTTATAATTTACGGATGATTTCCCAACTCAAGGTGCCGGTAGTAAATATTGTCATTGGTGAAGGAGGCAGCGGGGGAGCTCTGGCTATCGGAGTGGGAGATGTCATTATGATGTTAGAATATTCCTTTTATTCAGTTATCTCCCCTGAAGGATGTGCCGCCATTCTGTGGAAGGATCAAGCCGCTGTGGCTCAGGCGGCGGAGAATCTTCGCTTTTTAGCCCAGGATTTACTTGAATTCGGCATAATTGATAAGATTATTCCCGAGCCTCCCGGAGGAGCTCATATTGATTGGGGACAAACCTTCCGGCAGGTTGATCGTTATTTAAACCAAACATTGAAGAAGTTGCGGGAGAAGAAGGTGGAGGATTTACTTGAGGAGCGTTACCAAAAATTCCGCCAAATTGGCGTTTTCAGAGAGAAGAAGGCAGAATGAAGCAAGCCATTGGGGGAAAAAAGAAGATTGCCGCCATTAAGGGAACCAAAGACATTCTACCTCCAGAAACCCGGAAGTGGCAATGGGTGGAAAACCAAGCCCGGGAACTGTTTGAGCGATATGGCTATCGAGAATTGAGAGCCCCTGTTTTTGAAGCCACAGAACTCTTTGAACGGGGCACTGGCACTAGTTCGGATATCGTTCTCAAGGAAATGTACACTTTTACGGATAAAGGTGGACGTTCCTTGACGCTGCGGCCCGAGTACACTCCTTCGGTAGTCAGAGCCATTATTGAGCATCGCCTTTATCTTCAACCTCGCCCCCTGCGTTTTTACTATATCGGGCCCATGTTCCGCTATGACAAGCCGCAGAAAGGCCGCTATCGGCAGTTCCATCAGATTGATATCGAAGTTTTTGGCGAGAAAGATGCCGGGATTGATGCGGAAATCATTCAGATGGCTCAAGCTTTATTAACCAAAGTGGGCGTGACTGATTATCGGATTCTGATCAATTCAGTCGGCTGTCCTCGCTGTCGTCCTCCTTATGTGGAGAAATTACGTCAGGCCGCCGAGCAGGTAAGAGAAGCCCTTTGTCCAGATTGCCAACGCCGGATTGAACTCAATCCTTTAAGGTTATTTGATTGCAAGGTAGAAACTTGTCGGGAATTAGCCCAGGAGTTTCCCCGAATCACCGATTATCTTTGCTCGGAGTGCACTGAACATTTTCAACAAGTGCAGGCTTACCTAGATGTTTTCGGCCTCGAATATCAACTGGAACCTCGGTTGGTGCGGGGTCTGGATTATTACACTAAAACTACTTTTGAATTTGTCACCTCAGCTTTGGGAGCCCAGGATGCTATTCTTGGGGGCGGCCGTTATGATGAAATGATGAAGTTGTTCGGCGGACCTGATTTATGTGGCATTGGTTTTGCCGTCGGCCTAGAGCGGTTATTGAGCTTGGTGACTTATCAACCCTCCGAAGCCCCTTTTATTTTTGTGGCTTACTTAGGAGAGCCAGCTAAGCAGGCCGCCATGAAATTAGTGGCCACTTTGCGAGAAGTAGGGATGGAGTGTTGGCTGGAATATAAGGAGAGGAGCCTCCGCAACCAGTTGAGTCGGGCCAATAAATTAGGAGCTACTTGGACGTTAATCATTGGAGAAGATGAAGTCAAAAGCGGCCGATTTAATTTAAAAAATATGGCCAGTGGAGAGCAACAAGAATATACCTCCGCCGAGTTGTTGGCTTATTTTCGGGACTATCTTCATTCGAAAAAATCACCGTCTTAAGCTCTCCCGTGAGATTATCCTAAAGATGGAAGAAAAAAAATGACAGCCTGGCAGCGAACCCATTACTGCGGTCACTTGAGAGCCCAGGATGAAGGTCGAGAAGTTGTTCTCTGTGGCTGGGTTCAGCGCCAGCGGGATTTAGGGAATCTCTTATTTATTGACCTCCGCGATCGGGAAGGAGTAGTGCAGCTAGTTTTTTCCTCAGCCAACTCTCCTCTTTTAGAAGAGGCCCGGCGGTTGGGACTGGAGGATTGTCTAGGGGTGCGGGGAAAAGTTCGTCGGCGCGCCCCGCATTTATGTAATCCCCGACTGGCCACCGGCGAGATTGAAGTGGAAGTTGAAGAACTGGTGGTTTTTAATCGAGCGGCCACCCCTCCCTTTGTCGTGATTGATCCGCCTCAGGCTTCGGAAGAATTGCGCTACCGTTACCGCTATCTGGATTTACGCCGGCCCTCGATGCAGCGTCATCTCCGTCTGCGACATGAAGCGGCTTTGACCATCAGAAATTTCTTCCATCGCCAAGGTTTTCTGGAAGTAGAAACACCGTTTTTAACCAAATCGACCCCGGAGGGGGCCCGGGATTACTTGGTGCCCAGCCGGATTTATCGCGGGCGTTTCTTTGCCCTGCCCCAGTCACCTCAGCTATTTAAGCAAATTTTGATGGTGGCTGGCGTAGAGCGGTATTTTCAGATTGTCCGTTGTTTCCGGGATGAAGACCTGCGGGCGGACCGCCAACCTGAGTTTACTCAGATTGATGTGGAAATGAGTTTTGTTGACCAGGAGCAGATCTTTAGTTTAATCGAAGAGATGATGGCGGAGGTGTGGACTTTAATTGGAATAGACTTAAAGACTCCTTTTCCCCGCTTAAGCTATAAGGAGGCTTGGGCCAGGTACGGAACGGATAAACCTGACCTGCGAATTAACACCACCCTAGAGGATTTAACCCACCTGGTTCCCCGCCTCGGTTCCCAGGTTTTGCAACGGGCCGTAGAGGCCGGAGGGCGGGTTATCGGTTTGTGTGTCCCCGGGGGACAGGCTTTTTCCCGCAGTCAACTCAGCCAATTGACCCGCCGGGTCCAAGACTGGGGGGCCAAGGGGCTGATCTGGGTGAAGAAAAAAGACAACGGTTGGCAGGCCTCGCTGCCTTTACCTCAGGAGAATATTGCCCTGCTCTGGCAGACGGCCAAGGCCGAGGAGGACAGCCTGCTGCTGCTCGTGGCCGGGCCGGAGAAGCAGGCCAGGGAGATTATGGGCCGGCTCCGTCTGGAACTTTGCCCGCCGGATCCAAAACTCAAAGACACCTTCCGGTGTCTCTGGATTACCGATTTTCCTCTTTTTGAATGGAGTGAGGAAGAAAACAGGTTGGTCTCCATGCATCATCCCTTCACGGCTCCTCGTGAGGAAGATCTGGAGTTACTGAGCGACGATGCTTTAAAGGTGAGAGCCAAGGCCTATGACCTGGTCTGCAACGGCTATGAAATTGGCGGCGGCTCCATCCGGATTCATAGACAAGATCTGCAGGAGAAAATTTTCGACCTCCTGGGATTGAGCCCAGCCGAGGTTGAGCAGAAATTTGGTTTTTTCCTGGAAGCCCTCCGCTACGGCACGCCTCCCCACGGAGGAATAGCCCTGGGCTTTGACCGGATAGTTATGCTCTTGGCCGGAGAGAGTTCTATTCGGGAAGTCATTCCTTTTCCTAAAACGACCAGTTCACTCTGCTTATTAACTGGCGCCCCTTCACCAGTAAGGCCGGAACAGTTAAGGGAATTGGGCCTTATATTGGCCGACAAGCCGCCGGACGAAGATGAGGAAGCTTGAAATTATTACTTTTGAGACAGGCAGAGGAGGAAGTGCCTGGTTACCCCCAAGCGGGGACACTCTAGGGATAGCTGGAAGGCAGAAGACTTAAGATGGCCGAAGAGGCAGTGGGGGAAGAACCTGTCCGGGTAGCTCTCAACAGGCATTTTGAGAGACAACTTAATCATCTTTCCCGCGTATATAAATAATGTAAATAAAATATAAAAGAGGACATGAATTTAAAAAGTTGAGCAGAATTAAAACTTGGTCAAGGAGGGCCGCATGAATGTAAAAAATCGGCGAGCTTTCAGCTGGGGGCTAGGCCTGCTCCTTCTGGGATGCTTAATGTTGTCGCCTTTTCTTCAAGCCCAGAATTTCGAGGCGATAGCCAAAAAAATCAAGGTCAAAACCTTGAAAAACGGCCTGAAATTTATTGTTTTGGAACGCCATGAAGCCCCAGTGGTCTATTTCCATGTTTACGCTGATGTAGGTAGTGCCAACGAGTCTTACGGCATTACCGGGATTTCCCATTTACTGGAACATATGGCTTTCAAGGGAACTAAAACGGTTGGTACCAAAAATTATGAAGAGGAGAGTAAGATTCTGGAGGAGATGGATGCCCTTTATGCCCGGATTCGGGCCGAGGAAGCTAAGCCCCATCCAGACGAAGCTAAGCTCAAGAAAATGAAGGCAGAATTTGAGGCACTGCGGCAAAAAGCCAAAGAGTATGTTATTACTGACGAATTTGTTGACTTGCTGATGCAAGAAGGTGATCGGTCAGTGAATGCTTACACCAGCAACGACGCCACTCAGTATATCAATAGCCTGCCTTCCAATAAGGTTGAATTCTGGATGGCCATCACTTCCGATCGTTTTCTCAATCCTGTCTTTCGTGAATTTTACAAAGAGAAGGAAGTGGTCATGGAGGAACGACGTCTTTCTGTGGAGACACGTCCATTAGGTAGATTACTCGAGGATTTTCAGGCCACGGCCTTCAAAGCTCATCCTTATCATCATGAAGTTATTGGTCATATGTCGGATATTCAGGCGATTACCCGAGAGGACGTGCGGCATTATTTCCGGAAGTATTATAATCCAGCCAACCTCACGGTAGCCATTGTCGGGGATGTTAATCCGGAGGAAGTTTTCCGTTTGGCCGAACTATATTTCGGCCGAATTCCCTCGGGTGAGAAACCTGAACCTGTTCGGACGGTGGAGCCAGAACAGTGGGGAGAAAGAAGGGTGGCGGTGGAAGCCATGGCCCAGCCTTTTCTCCTTATTGGTTATCATCGACCGTCAGTTCGGCATCAAGACAATTTCGCCTTAGAGGCTCTGGCTTCTATTTTGGGCGAAGGACGCTCTTCCCGACTCTACCGCCGCTTGGTTAAAGAAACTCAGGTAGCCATTGAGTGTGGGGTAATCAATGGTTTTCCTGGGGATAAATTTCCCCACCTAATTATTTTTTACGCTGTGCCTGCCCGAGGCCATTCCGTCCAGGAATGCTTAGGTCTAATTGAAGAGGAAATAGAAAAAGTCAAAAAAGAGCTGCCGAAGCAAGAGGAGCTGCTTAAATATAAGCGCCAGGCAGGCATGAGTTTGCTCCAACAGATGAAGTCTCACGCCCGGATGGCGGCCCTTTTAACCTATGCTGAAGTTATTTTAGGAGACTGGCGGGAGTTGTTCCGTCAAATAGAGAAGATAAATGCAGTTACAGCAGAAGATGTTCAGCGGGTGGCTCGGAAATATTTAATCAAAAAGAATCGTACCATTGGGGAGCTTGTTCCCCAATCATCCCGATAAGAGGAGGCAGTGGTCATGAAAAGAGACATTACTCAGTTTGTTAGCCTAAAAGTAAAGAGGTTCACAAAAGCAGGCATAATCGGGCTGATTCTCCTGATAGCTCTTAGTTCAATAGCCCTCTGGGCTCAAAAAAGCCCTAAAGATAAATTTATCTATCCCCCGCTTAATCCCATTCAGGTGCCGCCAATAGAACAAGTTAAGTTAAGCAACGGGTTACGGGTGTTTTTAGTGGAAGACCATGAATTTCCCACCATTGAGATGCGAGCTTTGGTCCGGACCGGCTCGGTTTTTGAACCCGAAAACAAGTTGGGGTTGGCAGCTATCACCGGAGAGGTGTTGCGGACCGGTGGCACTAAGAATCTTTCTGGGGATGAAATTGACCAGATCCTCGAACAAATAGCGGCCTCGATTGAAACTTCCATCGGTCAGACCTCAGGCTATATTTATGTTTCCCTAATGAAAGACGATTTAGAAAAAGTTCTCTCCCTGCTGGCAGATATCTTGATGAATCCGGCCTTCAGGGAGGATAAAATCCAACTGGCTAAAATAAAACAAAAATCTTATATTGCCCGCCGCAATGACGATGTTGGTCAGATAACCCAACGGGAGTTTGCTAAATTGATTTACGGAGCCAAAAGCCCCTATGCCCGTCATCCGGAGTACGCCACCATTGACTCCATCACCCGAGAAGATATCCTCAATTTTTATCAGAAATATTTCTCTCCTGATAATATGTTACTGGCGGTGGTGGGAGATTTTCAGGTCCCCAGGATGAAGGCCAAATTAGAGAAGACTCTAGGTCAATGGCCAGCTAAAAAAGTCAAAGTACCTTCTTTTCCCCCAGTTAAATATAATTATGTCTATCGGGTGAATCTGATCGAAAAGCCCGATGTCAATCAGTCCAACATCATGCTGGGACATATCGGCGGGCTGATGAACAATCCCGATTATCCAGCGTTGATTATCATGAATTCGATTCTGTCCCTGGAAAGGATGTTTAAAAAGATTCGCACCGACGAGGGCCTGGCCTACAGTGTTTGGGGACGTTATGGGGCGGGCTACGCGGTGCCGGGCATATTCAGTTGCGGGGCTCAGACCAAGTCGGAGTCCACGGTTTACGCCATCAAATTAATGCTCCAGGAGTTGAAGCGTATTACCCAGGAAGAGGTGACAGATGAAGAGCTGCGACGGGCCAAGGATCAGTATCTCAACGGTTTTGTTTTTAATTTTGACAGCAAGACAAAAATTTTGAGCCGGATATTGACCTACGCTTATTTCGGCTATCCTCTCGATTTTATGGAGCGATTAAAGAAACAGGTGGAGCGGGTCACCAAAAAGGACGTCTTGCGGGTCGCCCGGAAGTATTTAAGGCCCGACCAAGTCCAGATTCTGGTGGTAGGTAATCCCCAGAATTTTGACCAATCACTCGAGGTGCTAGGGCCAGTAACTAAAATAGATATTACTATTCCCCCTCCCCCGAAAAAAGCCGGGCAGGGGAAATAATTTACCGTCCAGGGTGTCTCTTGATGAGTCCCCAAGAATGGTGAGTGCTTCCATTATTAAATAGATTCGTAGGGAGAAGCCCTTCTGGATAGAGAAAAGGTTTAAAGCGTGTTATTGGTAACCTAGAAAGCGAAATCAATCTGAACCGAATTCTTGTGTTTTTCCGGCCGTCATTTTATTCCTTAAGGAAATCTTTTCTCTTAAACTAAGGACAGAGAGAAGATGATTGGAGAGCGGACTGTCAAAAGCAAAATAAATCTGGGCAAAATTAATATTTTTTCTCATTTAAATTCATTTAAATAAAGGAGCCTTCTGGCTCAGCTTAGTGGAGAGGAAAAGCCAACTACAGAGGCCTTTAATTATTCTTAACTATATTTAAACTATCTTTTTTTTAAAAAATATATTATATTACTCAATGGGGAAATAAGATAAAAAGCCCATTTTCTACTGAGATAGCGGCCTAATTTCCTCCTTTAGGCTGAAGAGTCGGGAGAGGGATAATTAAGCTATTAACGGCGGCAGGCCTTCTTTTTTAAAAAATGAAAAAATTGTCCATCTCAGTTGGCCAAGTTTTTGGAGAAAGATTTCTCATTATGGAGAAATTAGGGGAAGGGGGAGTCGGTCAAGTTTATAAAGCCTATGATAAGCAAGCGAGGGAATTTGTGGCCCTTAAGTTTCTTCATCCCCAGATTATCACCCACCCCAAGAGCGTGGAGCGTATCTGGGCGGAGATTAGATTGGCTCGCCGGGTGTCCCATCGTAACATTTGTCGAATCTATGATTTGGAAAGACAAGATGATGTTTATTACATCAAGATGGAATATATTGAAGGAGAGAATCTGAAAAATTCCCTGGACCGTCTGGGACCTTTCACCATAAAAAAAGCTGTTTCTCTAGCTATTCAACTCTGTCGAGGGCTTCAGGAAGGACATCGGATGGGGGTGATTCACCGGGGACTTAAACCCCAGAATATTATTATCGACCGCCAGGGAAACGCTAAGATTATGGATTTTGGAGTCTGTCTGCCAGACAAAAGAAAAAAACTTGGGTCTAGGGCCCGTTTTTCTGACTATTCAGCCCCCGAACAGGTGGCCGGGGAAAAAGGTGATATGCGGACGGATTTGTTTTCGTTGGGCGTTATTTTATATGAAATGCTCACCGGTAGAAAGCCATTTCGCAAGATATCTTCTTTAAGCAATCCGGACGCCCCCGCTTTCCCAAAACCTCCTTCCCCCCAGGAAATCAACCCGGCTGTCTCCGACAGATTAGCCCGACTCATTCTCAGATTGTTGGAGTGGGAGCCGGCCCACCGCCCTCGCAGTGTAGAAGCGGTTCTCCAGGAGTTGGAATCTCTAGAGAAGGAGATTCCTACGGTTGACGTTAGGGAGCCTTCTGATAAAAGAACCATGATCTTTCCCTTGGTTGTTCGATCCAAATGGCAAAGATTGGTGAGGCTGCTCAAGGAAAGAAAGATTATTCATACTCTGGCGGTTTTTATCGGTGGGGGAGCCGTGCTCTGGGAATTTGTCCACTGGATTTTAATCGATCATTATCATTTTCCTGAGGGTACTTTGGATATTACCCTCGTCTCGATTGGCGGAGCCTTATTAGTGGCTCTTATCTGGCAATGGTTCCGGGGAATCAGAAGACCGCGCCGGTTAAAGGTGGAGTATTTCCTTATCCCCGTCATAATTATGGTCAGCCTTTATTGTGATGCGTTGATCTTTTCTAATTTGACGAGTTATTCTCCAGAAGAAGCTCGGCCGATTCAACTCTCTTCTTTTCCCCAGAAATGGAAAAATTCAATAGCGGTCTTACCAATTAAAGATTTAAGTTTACAAAAGAATCAGGGCATTTTTTGTGAGGGCATCCTGGATGGAGTAATTACCAAATTGCGGGTTCAGTTTCCCGAGTTAAAAGTCCTCTCCAAGCAGGCGGTGATGAAGTATCAACGCTCTGATTATGATGTTGAAGCAATCGGCCGTGAGCTTGAGGTCGGCCTTATTCTTGAGACAGGCTTATTGGTCGAAGGAGATAAAATTAGAGTTAATTCCCGGTTGATTGATACTAGGGACAAATCCATCATCTGGGCTTATCCCTATGAAGGAAGTTTGGGGAGTATTTTTAAAGTGCAAGATGAGATCGCCCGGGGGATTTCTCAAAAACTTAATCTCCATTTGTTCCAAGAGGGGGCTGAGCTGGTCAAGGCCAAGGAGGCAGTGGATGTCACCGCTTTCAAAAAGTATTTAAACAGCACTCGCCTGATTGAATTGTATTACCAGACTCGGGAGGAAAAGTATTTCCGCCTGGCTTTGGAGGGACTTTTGGAGACCATTCGCTTGGATAAATCATTTGCCTTGGCCTACTGGGGTCTGGGTAACGCTTATGAATGTCGCTTTAATTTAAAAAAGGAAAGGAAAGATTATGATTTGATGCTCCGGTATTATTTACAGGCCCATCAAATCGCCCCTGAGCTTCCCGAAGCCAACCTTGGTTTGGGCTGGTCGTTTTTTTACCGCCAGAAAATCAACCAAGCCTTTCGGAGTTTTGCCCGAGCCCAGCGGTTGGACCCCACTAATTTTGATGTCAATTATGATATAGCTTCTTTTCTCCGCTCCCTTGGTTTGTATCCCCAAGCCTCGGTTTTTTATGAAAGAGCCCTGGTCATCAATCCTACTTCGGCCATTATCTATGAGTTGGGGGCTACCTGTTTTATTTATCAAGGGAAATACTCCGAGGCCGAGGTCTATCTTCAGAAAGGATTAAGGCTCCAACCCGATAATTACCGTTTTTATATTCTGAGAGCCCGCAATCTTCTTCGTCAGGGGAAATATCAGGCAGCTCGGGTTGTTCTGGATATGGCTGAACGACTTCACCCCGGCAGCCTCCATGTTTCTCTGGGGCGAGCCTGGCTTTCAGCCTTGCTCGGGGAGAAGGAAAAAGCCCTAAGATTGATGGGAACTGCTTCAGTCTTTCATGAGGAAGTGGCTAATATTTATGCTCTTCTGGGAATGAAAAAGGAGGCAGTGCGAACCATTAAAGAAGGCATAGCCAGAGGGATGGAGGAAGTCGGCGAGAATCTTTTCCCTTATATCTATTTGATTAACAACCCCGGCTTGGCCAGTTTGGGGGAAGAGGCTCAGTTTAAAGAGCTGTTGGAGGCAGAACGCCGGAAATATCAACGATATCTTCAATCACTGAAGATGTTTGATAATAAAAATTTAGGAGGAAAATAATGATTGAGAAAATAATTGTGGGTCGACTTGATCCGGAAGCGTTCAAAACTCTGGAGGCCAAGGTTGAGAGTGAGCAGGAGAATCTGCAGCAATTTTTCCTGGAGTCACGCTTTGAGGAAATGGGGGAAATCATCGGAGAAAGGGCTATCTTTGTTTCCCCCGAGGGAGCCACGATGGCCGGCCGGAAGGGAATTGCCCGTTACTTTGCCTCGTTGAAAGAGGGAGGAGTGGGAGAAGTTGAGTTTGAACCGGTTAATGCCTATGTGGCTGATATAGATAGTCAGGAGCACAATTACGTAGCTTATATTATCTGGCGTTTTGCGTATTCGCGTCTAGAGGGGCTTGATCCTGCCGGAAGTTGGACCGGGGTGACTTGGCATCGCTTCAATTGTACCTGGGAAAATCCCTAAGGCTCTGGCTCCCGAATGTGTTAGATCAGCCAACATTTATAAAAGGCCTTTCCTAGAGAGCCTTTCTTCTCTTTGTTTTGTTCGCCGATTAGCCCCTAGAGTTAACTATCCCTTTTGGTCGAGCAGTTGGCTGGGAAGGGGTGATGTATTCTGATAGTTGAGTGATGTTGTCTTCTTGTCTCAGAGGAAAAAACAATTTTTGACAGCGGGTGAGGATGGCTGAATTCAAGGGATTTATCTAGTTTTAGGCTAACGAAAATATAATTTGTGGCGTTTAAAAAAAAAGAAGGTGTTACTCAAGTAGGAAGCAGGAAAAGATGGTTTGATCCTCGGAACTCAGAGTTGGCCATAGAGGGGAAGAGAAATTTCTTAAGAGGATTAATTCTTTTCACCTTTTTCGGGGGGTGGGGAGGGGAGATATATGAAGGATGATATTCTTGACATTTTTCCTCGAAAAGCCTAAAAATAAAGGTCAATGTTGAATCCGGCAAGACGCAATAAAAGAATATATTTTCATATAATTTTTCTATCCCTCTTTCTTTTGACCGTCCTGGCCGTTGACTATCTCCACACCGAGAAGACACTTCAGGATACTGAGAATTGTCCCGCCTGCCAGTTTTTACGCTCTTCTTTGACCACCAATCAGATTAATTTTTTCTTTCTGGCTCCGCTTATCTGGACCTCTTATATTTATCTTCGAGCTGAAATTGAGCCCACCTTTTTTATTGTCATCGCCCCTTCTTCCCGGTCTCCGCCCTCCTTTTAACTTCTCTCCTGCCTGAATTTCTTTGTTCCTTTCCCGGTTTTGGCTGTTTCCCTATGGGGAAGCATTATCGAGTTAAAAGGAGGCTATTATGAGAAAAAACCTGCTTATCAGGCGGAAGATAATAGTTATGCTGGTCATTGCGAGTCTCATCTTCCTGCCGGGACAAATGGTTAGCCAGCAAAGGAAAGCCCAGTATCGCCATGGCCAAAAGGCCAGGAAATTGTTGGTCTTACGGGGAGTGGTCAAGGATTGGGACGGACATCCCGTGGCCAAAGCAGTAGTAGTTTTGCCTGAGCTAGGGAAAACAGTGGAGACTGATAGCCAGGGCCGGTTTGGATTTTCCCGTGTACCGGTGGGACGATATCATCTGGAAGTTTATGCTCCTGGTTTTGTGGATTATTCATCTGAACCTTTTTTCCTGGATAAGGACAAATATGGTCAAGAAATAGTTCTGATGAAAAAATTATCCGAAGAAATAGTGGTGACAGCCACCCGGACACCAAAACTTTACGCGGAAACTCCAACCAAAACAGAAGTCATTTCCAGTCGGCAGATAGAAATGAAAGTGGCTTCTAATTTAGCGGAAGCTCTCTATCAAACTACTGGTGTCCGCGTAGAGAATGATTGCCAAAATTGCAATTTCACTCAAGTACGGATCAACGGCATGGAAGGCAAATATACTCAGATATTGATCGACAGTTCTCCGGTGGTCAGTGCCATGACCGGAGTCTACGGATTGGAGCAGATTCCAGCCGAGATGTTGGATCGGATTGAGATTGTGAAAGGAGGGGGTTCAGCCCTTTATGGAGGCAATGCCGTGGCTGGAGTCATTAATGTTTTAACCAAGGAGCCCCAGGAGAATCGGACAATTCTAAAAGTGCATCAGGAGTCGGTAGACGGTAAGCCTTATACTGACCTAGGCTTCCGCTCTAGTCTAGTCAGTGAGAATATGAATTCCAAGGCCTATTTGTTTGCCAGTTACAAACGCCGCGAACCAATAGATCTCAATGATGATGGTTTCTCTGAATTAGGTCTTCTCTCCAACACCTCTTTCGGAATAAATCTTTATAATTACTTTCCTGCCCTTGATGGGAAGTTGAAGCTAGGTTTATTCCGGATTTTTGAGGAACGCCGGGGAGGGAATCTATTCGATAAGCCTCCCCACGAAGCTGATACAGCGGAGTGGATTAAAACAGATCAGGTGGCTATTTCTTCGGAATGGTCTCATTCACTTTCAGAGAAGCTTTATTACAATCTCTCCTTCTCCCTGGTTGAAGCCAAAAGGAATACCTATTATGGTAGTCACCGCGATCCTAATGCTTACGGAGAAACAAAAAACCCGCTTTTCTTCTTCAACAGCCAATGTACTTATCAATTGGGCACACATGTGTTTACAGCTGGTTTTCAGTTGAAACGTGATAAGATTCAGGATAAAGCCATTGGTTATAACCGGGTGATTGACCAGGTTTACTACGAAAGCGGGCTGTTTCTCCAAGACGATTTCAAAATTGGCCGCATATTCTCGATTTTAACGGGCTTTCGCGTAAATCGCCATACAGCCTTGGATCGAATCATTGTTACCCCCCGGTTGAGCATCCTCATTAACCTAATGAAGGAACTTAGTTTCCGGACTTCATTTTCCACAGGTTTTAGAGCTCCCCAGGTATTTGATGAAGACCTCCACATTGAACAAGTTGGTGGGGGAGGATTGATGATTAGGAATTCTCCCGACCTCAAGGAAGAACGTTCTTACAGTTTTTACAGCGGCTTTGACTATGGCCGCCAGAGGGGCAAAACTCTAATTCAATTCAGTATCGAGGGTTTTTATAATCGTTTGCTCGATACTTTCATTTTCCAAGAAGTGGCGCGTATTGAAAGAGCTCGAGTTTTGGAAAGAATCAACGGGTCAGGCTCTAGAGTCTATGGATTCTCGGTGGACTTTGGACTAAGCCTAGGAACTCGCTTCTCTCTAGCTTCCGGCTGGACTTTTCAACGAAGTCTGCTGGATGAACCTGAGCCTCGTTTTAATTCCCGGGAATTCTTCCGAACACCGAAAATATACGGGTATTCCAGTTTGAGCTGGGAACATCCTAAGCTGTTCCATTTGGACGCTTCAGTAGAATACACAGGTTCAATGAAAGCTCCTCACTATGCTGGATATATCCAAGAAGATCGTCTGGAGACTACTTCTCCTTTCTGGGTCATTAACTTGAAATTCCGCCGCCAGATTAATCTTTCCGCCGCAGATCGTCTGACTGTCTTTCTGGGCATTGAAAACTTATTGGATTCTTTTCAAAAGGACCTGGATAAGGGAGTTGATCGGGATTCAGGCTATGTTTATGGCCCAGCTAAACCACGGACGTTTTATTTGGGAGGAGAGTTTTCTTTTTAAGGAGCACAAATTAGTCTGCGGCCGGAAGGAAAAATTACGGGGAGTAAGGAGGATATTTCTTTTTTCCAGACGGGATAAAACTTAAAAAGATTTCGAGAAGAGGAGGTTTATTTAATTATCCGACCTTTGATTTTAGCTAAATAGATTTGACCAGAGCCAGCCTCTTGAATAATGACGTCTTGGTCAACTTCTTTAACCCAAATGGAACCTGAGCCATCACTAATAATGACTTTACCTTTGACTTGGGCTACTCGAATTTCCCCGGAACCGTCATCGATTTGGACCTGGCCAGTGATATCTTTCAGAAAAATATCACCCGAACCATCGTCGATAATTACTGGACCTTGGATGTGAGTGACTTTTAAATCGCCTGAATTGTCTTCAATAACTACTTCGCCGGCAATATCACTGACGAGAATTGCCCCTGAACTGTCGTCGAGATTAAGATTTCCTTTTATGTGACTAACAGTGATTGGGCCGGAACTATCGTCTATGGACAGATTGATTTCTTGAGGTACCCGGACGGTTAAATGACAGAATTTCTCTCCCCAGTTAAAGAGAGAAAAGTGGGCCTTGAATTTCCCCACCAAGCGAGCTCGATGGCCCCATTTTTCTAGCTTCAAAACCAATCTTTCTTGGCAAAAGCGTTCAGCTTTGTCCTGCCTCATGCCCCGGACAATAATTTCGGCGGTTACTTCAATTTGGGAAAGGTCAGGCACTCCCTCCACTTTCAAGAAACCAGCTCCGCTGTCGATTTCAAGAAGGTCTATTCCTTTAACCTCAAGGGTTAAGACTTTTGTTTTTTCCCAGCCGAAAAGCAGGAAAGCAAGAAGAAGAAGAAAGATAGCCAAAAGCACTACTCTTTTCATGACCACCTCCTTTGAACGTGGAAAATCATTAATTATAACGCTATTGGGAGCGGGAAGGTTCACGGGAATCAATTCCGGAAATTATCCTGGAAGAAGACAACTGGTTTTCAAGAAGATTAAAGTAAGATAAAAGTCGTTTTTTGCTCTTAGAACCTCAGGGTGGAGCTATTGACACTGCGAAAGTTTAATTTTATATTTTAATCCCGATAGCTTCCAGGTAGCGGAGTTGACGAGGATTAACTTTAGGGGGAAGGAGAATTAGGTATGCCCATTTATGAATTCTACTGTGAACCCTGTCACACTATTTTCAATTTTTATTCTCGAACAGTTAACCCGAGTAAAACCCCTCGGTGTCCCCGTTGCGGCAATCCCGATATGAAGCGGCGAGTCTCGCGGTTTGCTGTGGTTTCCCGGGGAAGTGGGGAGAAGTCGGAAGAAGATGAAGGCTGGCCTCCTCTGGATGAGAATAAAATGGAGCAGGCCATGGCTCTTTTGGCCAAAGAAGCCGAGCATCTGGATGAGGAAGATCCCCGCCAGGCTGCTCAACTCATGCGCAAGTTGAGCGAAGCCACGGGGTTGACTTTGGGTCCGGGCATGGAGGAAGCTTTACGGCGTCTAGAAAAGGGCGAAGACCCTGAAAAGATAGAAGAAGAAATGGGAGATATTCTGGAGGAAGAAGAGCCTTGGCTGCTTGCGAAAAAGAGCCCCCGGATTTCCCGGCAGAGATTTTCTCCACCCCAAGTAGATGAAACACTTTATGAGCTTTAAGCAAGGAGATGATTCCTGAAAGAGGAGTTTAAAAGTAGAAACGAAGCCCCAGCCCCCCATTAAAAAGAAGCTCAGTTTTGGGGCTGAGATCGAAAACCGGGACAAGTTCCAAAAAGATTTCTAGAGGCACCTGAGGAGGGAAATAGGCGAGGCCCACAGGAAATCTAACCCCCAACCGGTCATGATGGGGAACTGACTTGAAGCGGAGACCTATGCCGTAGTAGAGAGGCAATTGACCTTGCTTCAGAGGCCACATCCGGAAGTGGTGGCGAAGATAATCCAGATGGAGATGGAAAGAGGCTTCTTTTTCAAAAGACCAGGCCACGGCCCCCGCCAAGGCTGTGGCTCTCCCTGTCCAGTATTTACAGGAAAGGCCCGTAGGTTCTCCCAGGATGACGCCCAATCCAAAATCCTCTTTCTCTTGGCCGGGCAGGGCCAGAGTGGTCACCCAGACCATCATTATCAAGGCCATAATGCTCTGGGCCAGGCCATTGTTGGACATCCCTTTTTCTCCCTTGAAATTATTCTACCATGTTTTTCTGGATAAGATAAAATAAGACTGATCCCGGGTGGAGTTGTTGGTTGAGGCTCCTCTCTGGCAATTTGAGAATAAATTTTGGCCGGAAACTTTTCCGATGGAATTTTTTCTCAGGGATGAAGTTGACTTGATTTTTGTTGTTAGTTGAGCCAATGAGAAATAAGATTATTTTTTGCCTGCTAATATGGGTAATAATAATTAATTTGTTTCTCCTCTGGTCCAATCTCTCCGCTTCTTTTCCGAAGAGTCTAAGTCTAGGGCCACGGGTAGTTTATCTTCGGCGGGGGCGAGAAATTAATGTGTGGCTTTACTGGTTAGAGAGATTTTTCTATCCTCCAGAAAGCCATTTTCGATGGGAGATAGACTCCCCTGGCTTGGCTGTCGTCAGCCGTCCTGGATGGATAAAGGGACGGCAGCCGGGAACAACTATCTTGAGAGTTTCATCTTTTCTGCCAGGAGAGCGACTTAAACGGCCCCCTTGGCCGG
>QMPV01000001.1 GCA_003648765.1 Candidatus Aminicenantota bacterium | reverse complement strand
TGGTGGAAGAAAGTTCTGACCAAACTCCACAATTCTTGCTGGGACGGACTCAGTATCAGGCGCCTGAAGTTGATGGAGTAGTCTATCTTCAACCTTGCCACCAGAAATATATTAATTCTCTCCAACAGGTTGTGATAACTTCGACAGATGTGTATGATTTGAAAGGAAAAATAGTCCCATGAAGTTTCTAACTAAAATCATAGCCACTTTTTTTGGTCTTGGATTCGCACCCATTGCCCCGGGCACAGTAGCTAGCTTTGGGGTTATTCTCCTTTACCGCTTCTGCTTGAGTTCCCTCAGTTGGCCGGCTTTCTGGGGAATTTTCCTTTTCCTTTTCACCAGCGGAGTCATAACTTCTTCTCTCTACTCCGAGGAACTGGGCCAGGAGGACCCCCGCCGGATTGTGATTGACGAAGCCGCTGGACAATGGCTGGTTCTTTTCCAGCTCTCCCCTGACTGGTGGCTACTTATCGCCGCTTTTTTACTTTTCCGGTTATTTGACATTCTCAAGCCTTTCCCTATAAAAAAATTAGAAATTTTCCCCTCTGGGTGGGGCATAATGCTGGACGATATTCTGGCCGGTCTTTACGCGGGCATTGTTCTTAATCTTTATTTGTTTATAAAATAAAATTGATTAAAAACATGAAAATCTGGCTTCATAAAAAGAAGAACAGTTTCGGCCTTGGGGCTTTTAATTCAAAAATAAACTAGTTTTTTTAAGAAAAATGAGCCAAAAAATACCTCGAATTGAAATAGTGGCTGTCGGCAGTGAACTGCTGACGTCTCATTTTCAGGACACTGACTCTCCTTATATTGTAACTCAGTTGGAGAAACTAGGGCTTACCCCTGCCTTTCGAACCATCCTCTCCGATGAAGAAGAAATACTGAGGCAAGGCCTTCAGGACGCTCTTCAACGCTCGGAACTGTGTTTTATTATCGGGGGGCTAGGTCCCACTGAGGACGACCGGACTAGGGAAATTTTGGCGAGTCTCTTGAAGAAAAAATTAATTTTTCATGAAGAAATTCTCACCTCTATCCGCCAACGTTTTGCTCGCCGCGGTTTAACTATGCCTCCTTCTAATCTCAAGCAAGCCTATGTGATTGAAGGATCTCAAATTCTCCCAAATCATCACGGGACTGCGCCTGGCCAATGGCTCGAGGAACGGCAAAAAATCATTGTTCTTCTTCCTGGACCTCCTCAGGAACTCCAGCCCATGTTTGCCACTTACGTCCGACCACGGCTTGAGCGCTGGCGGATTTACCAGGTCTATCAGGCCCGACTGAAACTCACCGGCATTACTGAATCCCAGATAGAAGAAAAAATTAAAGACCTTTACCCCTCCAGTGGACAACCACAACTAACCACTTTAGCCTATCCCGGCCAGATTGAAATTCTTATTTCAGCTCAGAGCCAAAATTCGCTGGAGGAAGCCCAAGAAAAAGTTAATCAGATGGTGGATAAGCTCAGGAGTCGATTGGGAGCTTATATTTTCACTACTCAAGGAGAGGCTTTAGAAGAAGTGGTCGGTCAGCTCCTACGCCAGCGAGGTGAAACATTGGCCGTAGCGGAATCATGCACCGGCGGTCTACTCGGACATCGTCTGACCAACATTCCTGGGAGTTCAGACTATTTCCGCCTGGGAACTGTAGTCTACAGTAATGAAGCCAAAATCAAACTTTTAGGGGTGTCTCCTGAAACTCTGGCCAAGTACGGGGCCGTCAGTCAAGAAGTGGCTCGGGAGATGGCCTTGGGTCTCCAGAAACTGGCCGGGACTACCCATACTTTAGCCATCACTGGCATTGCTGGACCCGGAGGAGGCACACCCAGCAAACCAGTCGGCCTGGTCTATACGGCCCGGGCCGGAGAAGACGGTTGTCAAGTAATCAAAAATCAGTTCCTAGGAGCCCGGGAGCTGGTTAAATTCCAAAGCTCCCAGAAAGCTCTCGAAATGCTTTGGAGATATTTAACCCAACTCCAGGAATGAGTAAAATAAAGAAGGGGTTATGATGCGAACTTTTATCGCTATTGAACTAGCCGACCAACTAAAAAGCGCTCTTTCTAGCTATATTCGGGAATTAGAACAAACCAAAACTAAAATTCGCTGGGTTAAACCGGCCGGGATGCATCTCACTCTTAAATTTCTAGGTGAAATAGACCAGAGAAAAGCTACTCAGGTGATTCAGGAACTCGAGGAAACAATCCCCAACTATCCTGCCTTTTACCTCACCCTCTATGGCACAGGCACCTTTCCCCCCGGCAGTCGTCACCCTAAAGTTATCTGGATAGGTATCCAAAAGGAGCCCACTCTCATGGCTCTGGCCTGTGGAATTGAAGACAAGATGGCCCAACTGGGTTTCACCCGGGAAAAAAGAGATTTTACTCCTCACCTAACTCTGGGGCGGGTCAAATCTCAGGCCGGTATTCATTCTTTAATCCAACGGCTGAAAAAGGATGAGCACAAGTCTTTCGGCCAAATGAGAGTCTCCAAGGTCATTTTTTATCAAAGTACGCTCAAACCCACCGGGGCTGAATATACCCCCTTACGGGAGTTTAGTTTAAGATGAATTATCTCATCTTAATCCTGAGCTATCTTCTAGGCTCCATCTCCGCCGGCTATTTTCTTTTCTGGGCAGTAGAAAAAAAAGATATTCGCAATTTCGGTAGTGGTAACCCCGGAGCCACCAATGTTTTTCGTCTGAAAGGCTGGCGCCTCGGGCTTCCCGTCCTCGTTTTTGATGTAGGCAAAGGTTGGGCGGCAGTGTTTCTGGCGAGGCATATTTTGGGCGATTTCCGTTGGGGCCTGGCGGCTGGAGCTCTGGCAGTTCTGGGGCATTGCTTTCCTTTTTATCTCAAATTTAAGGGAGGCAAAGGCATTGCCACCAGTTTGGGTGTCTTCGCGGCGGTAAGCTTCTTACCTTTTCTGGGCAGTTTGACGGTCTTTCTCCTAGTGGCGGCCTTGAGCCGCTATGTTTCGCTGGGGTCGCTTGTGGCGGTGGCCAGTTTCGGCGCTTTTGTCTGGTTTTATCGACCTGATTCCGATATCATTATTTTTTGGCTTTTTGTCTTGATGCTGGTTTGTCTTCGCCATAAAGACAACCTCGGCCGTCTCCTCCAAGGAAAAGAAAGAAAGCTTGGAGAAAAAAAATGAAACGGGTTTCAGTTATTGGTGCTGGCAGCTGGGGAACCGCTTTTGCTCTCCATCTGGGGGAAATCAACCTGAAACCATTTCTTTGGGTCCGGGAGGAAGAAGTCTATGACTCGCTAATTCATTACCGGGAAAACAAAACTTTTCTTCCCGGAGAAATTCTGCCCCCTGGGGTGAGGTATACTCAAGATTTGGCCACAGCTGTCAGCTCAGCTGACTTTCTCTTTGTGGCCGTCCCTTCTCCCTACTGTCGGGAGATTTACCAAAAGATGGCCCCCCACCTTTCGCCTAATCAGACCATTATTTCCTTGACCAAAGGCATTGAACAAGGCACCCTAAAACGGATGACTGAAATTATGGCGGAAGTCTTCCCCGCAGAACGAAAACCTCACGTGGCCGTCCTTTCTGGCCCTAGTTTTGCCGTGGAAGTAGCCCGCCGGCACCCCACAGCCGTGGTGGTGGCGGCAGAAGAGATTGATCGGGCCAAGTTCATCCAACATCTCATTTCCAGTTCTTACTTTCGGGTCTATGCCTCCGATGATGTGATTGGGGTCGAAACAGCTGGAGCCTTAAAAAATGTCATCGCCATCGCCGCGGGCATCTGTGACGGATTAGAATTTGGCCACAACTCCCGGGCTGCTTTGATCACCCGTGGCCTGGCCGAAATCACTCGCCTGGGCTTGAAAATGGGGGCCAAGCAAAAAACCTTCGCTGGTCTGGCCGGCATGGGCGACTTGGTGCTAACCTGTACGGGAGCCCTGAGCCGAAATCACTATGTTGGTTATGAAATCGGCAAAGGTAAAAAACTCAAAGAAATCATTTCTGAAATGTCAATGGTAGCTGAAGGGGTCACGACCACTATTTCCGCCTGCCAACTAGCTCGCCGCTGGCAGGTGGAAATGCCTATTTGTGACCAAGTTTATCAAGTTCTTTACCAAGGGAAACCTCCTCAGGAGGCCCTCCTGGAACTTATGACCAGAACCTTAAAAGAGGAGTAAACGCTATGACCACTAAATTTGTCTTCTCGGCCAAAATGCTTATTGTTTTCACCATTTGTCTGCAACTGCTCTTCTGTGCTTCAGCCTCAAAAAATATTCAAAAGCAACAGGAGAAAGATCCCCGCTACCAATATAATCTAGGACTTTTTTACCTCAATAACGGAAATCCTGACCAGGCTATCAAACATCTCAATAAAAGCCTCCAGTTAAAACCCAGTTCTTACTTGACTTACAATGCCCTAGGGCTGGCCTACTTAATGAAACATGAATTGGAAAAAGCGCGAGATTATTTCCAGAAAACCCTGGCTATTAATCCCAATTTTAGTGAAGCTCACAATTACTTGGGCACCGTTTATCAAGAAATGGGACTCTTGGAAGAAGCCGAAAAAGAGTATCGATTGGCGATTGCTGACCCTATGTACAAATCCAAAGAATTACCCTATTACAATCTAGCCCGTTTATATCTCCTGAGAAACAAGCCCAAGGAAGGTTTGATTTATGTCGACCAAGCTCTCGAGGCTAACCGAACCATGGTCATGGCTTACAATCTCAAGGGAATAATTCTAGAAAGAATGGAAAAATACCAAGAAGCTATTGAGAATTATCTTAAAGGACTTAAATACGCCAAAGACGATATTAATCTAAATTTCAATCTAGCTGTAGCTTATTTTAAAAATAAAGAATTCACCAAAGCCCGGGACCTCTTCCAAAAAGTACTTCTTCAAACTCCTGACCCAGAGATGAAAGCTCAAATTAACGAATATTTAAAAACAATTGAGAAAAAACAAAAATGATCAGGTCCCTTCCTCCCAGGCTGACAAATAACGCTTTTGCTCGGGGGTTAGTCGATCGAGTCGCACCCCCAAAGATTTAAGCTTCAGGCGGGCGATTTCCTCATCAACTTTTCCCGGCACCGAATAAACTTCTTTTTCCAGACGCTTTCCTTTCTCTACGAGGAAAAGGATACTTAAAGCTTGATTGGCAAAACTCATATCCATAACCGTGGCCGGATGGCCCTCAGCCGCCGCCAGGTTAATTAATCGTCCTTCCGCTAAAAGAAAAATCCGACGCCCATCAGGCAGCTGAAATTCTTCGACGAATTCACGAATCTGACGATGATGAACCGCCATTTTTCTGAGGGAAGGAATATCTATTTCTACATTAAAATGTCCAGCATTAGCCACAATAGCTCCATCTTTCATCCGCTGAAAATGGTGAGTGGTGATGACATGTTTATCACCAGTAACAGTAACAAAGATATCTCCAATCCGGGCGGCTTCACGCAAAGACATAACCTGGAAACCATCCATAACAGCTTCCAGGGCCTTTAAAGGATCTACCTCACAGATGATAACTTTAGCTCCGGCTCCCCGCGCCCGCATGGCTACACCCCGACCACACCAACCATAACCGGCGATAACAAAATTCAACCCAGCCAATAAAATGTTCGTTGCCCGGAGAATACCATCAAGCGTGCTTTGCCCAGTACCATAACGATTATCAAAGAGATGCTTGGTCTTGGCATCATTAACAGCGACTATAGGATATTGAAGGACCTTTTGCCGGGCCATACTTTTTAGCCGGATGACGCCGGTGGTGGTTTCTTCGGTTCCGCCAATTATCTGCGGCAGAAGCTCCTGCTTCTCGGCATGGAGGGTGCTGACCAAGTCGGCTCCGTCATCCATGGTCAACTGGGGCTGGTGCGCCAACGCCTGGTGAATATGCTGATAATAGGTTGACTGATCTTCGCCTTTAATGGCGAAAACCGGAATACCGAAATGTTTGACTAAAGCCGCCGCCACATCATCCTGAGTGCTTAAAGGATTGGAGGCAGTTAATCTTACCTCAGCTCCCCCTTGTTTCAGTGTCTCCATGAGATTAGCTGTTTCAGTGGTAACATGAAGACAAGCGGCAATGCGATATCCGGCCAAAGGTTTTTCGCGGGCAAATCTTTCCTTAATCATCCTCAGCACTGGCATAAAGCGAGCAGCCCACTCAATTCGCTTTAAACCCTGGTCAGCTAAGGCCAAATCTTTAACATCATAGTCCATGGTCACTCCTTTTTCCTTCTGAATAATTCCGGCTACAGGCCGGCCTCCCGGCGAAGCAAGTCGGCTTTATCGGTTCTCTCCCAGGTAAACTCTGGCTCTGTACGACCAAAATGCCCGTAACAAGCGGTCTTTCTATAAATCGGCCGTAAAAGGTCGAGGTGTTCGATCATTTGCTTGGGCTTTAATGGGAAATAAGCTCTGATTAATTCCTTAATAGTATCTTCAGGAATCTTGGCTGTGCCAAAAGTATCGACCATGATGGAGACGGGATCAGCTATCCCTATGGCATAAGCAATCTGGACTTCAACTTTATCGGCTAGGCCAGCGGCGACAATGTTTTTCGCAATGTAGCGGGCCATATAAGAACCCGAACGATCGACTTTACTCGGGTCCTTTCCGGAAAAACAACCACCACCATGACTGCCGACTCCTCCATACGTATCAACAATTATTTTTCGTCCCGTCAAACCGGTGTCAGCCCAGGGGCCACCTTTTTCAAAGCGGCCTGTGCCATTAATATGATACTTAGTGTGTTCGTCCAACATATGGGGAGGAATAACCTCCTTGACCACCATTTCAATAATATCTTGGCGCAAATCCTCCATCTTAACTTTATTATCATGCTGGGCAGCGATAACCACAGCTTCTACCCGTACCGGTCGGTCACCATCATACTCCACAGTTACCTGAGATTTACCGTCAGGACGAAGGTAATTGAGAATCTTTTTCTTCCTGACTTCGGATAAACGCCGGACTAATTTATGGGCCATAATGATAGGAAAAGGCATTAATTCTGGCGTTTCTGAACAAGCATATCCGAACATTAAACCCTGGTCACCTGCTCCCTGTTCTTTGTCTTCCCTTTCTTCCACTCCTAGAGCAATATCTGGAGATTGTTCATGGATAGAGGAGAGAACACAGCAGGTTTGGTAATCAAAGCCATATTTGGCCCGGGTATAACCAATTTCTCGGACTGTTTCCCTAACCACCTTTTGAAAATCACAAAATCCTTCCGAAGTGATTTCTCCGGCTATTAAAACTAGCCCGGTGGTCACCAACGTTTCACAAGCCACCCGGCTCTTGGGGTCCTGGCGAATAAGGTCGTCTAGAATGGCATCTGAAATCTGGTCACAGATCTTATCAGGATGCCCTTCGGTCACTGATTCTGAGGTAAAGAAATGCACCCCTGCTTTACTCATGGGCTTCCTCCTTTATAAAAAAATATTTTTTTTCTTTCCCTGGCTAAAAGCTGAAAAGATGAAAAGAATTTTTAACATAAACTTGACTAGATTGCAAATATTAGCGTCACTTTATCTTCTGGCAATGGGGGAGAGATGATTAGTTTAACTGAGTTCTCCAGAAGGCTAAAATGATTAATTAACCTGGATAATTCATAAAAAAAGGTCTTTTCCTTTATAACGTATTGATACGAAATACGTTAGAAAAAGAAGAGAGAGGGAACAACCAAAAAAGATAGGACCCATCACCGGCTAAGATTTTTGGCTGTTCTTGGCTCAAATTTTTTGATTTATGAATAGACCAGGTTAATGGCCATAATAAAGAACATAATAAAGAAATAGATAAATTTTTAAGCACAAAATTCAACTGAGCTCTTCATAACCCGGTCTCAGGTCTTAACCATTCATTAATTGTTCCAGCCAAATTAGGGTCATCATCCAAATTGGGACAGGTCTTCACCTGGCACCTTTAGGTTAGTTTACTTCCATCTATTATGACATGAGACTTTCTCTTGAAAATCTGAGGTGTCGGCTTTCTACCTTTTAACTCTGATTAGAGGGAATCATCTAAATCAAGTCAGAAGAAGAATTGCGGTCAACTCTGCACTTTTTACCTTTGATCGGAAGTTATCAATAAAAAAGATGACTCCATGGCTCTTGAATGCCTTTTTCTTTTCTTTCCCTCGCTCTGACTCAAAGGTTTAAAGTGAAAATCTGACCCCGGCTAGCTTTCCTGACTCCAATTAGCTGTTCTGATCACCTCAATTGAATTGGCCAAGGTTAAGCTCGACCTCAATTGTTCACCTTCGATTCAAATCTTATAAAACTATAAAACTGGTAAATCTCTATATATAACATGGGGAATAACTTATAATTTTAAATTAAAGTCCTTCTTTCTCCCCCATGTTCCCCTATCAAATTACCTCAGGCCTCATTAAAGTCGGTAAAGTTGTTAAAATTGAATTTTTTATGATGTTTATGGTAAGGTTATTCAGTCACTGATGAAAGGTAAAAATTGGTGGGAAAGAAGCTTGTTGCTCTGGAATCTCCTTTTTTGTCTACTTCTAGCGGCCAGAATTTCTCTTTTGGCGGCCAATCGTTTCCCCTATCCCGGCCAAACCCATAAACTCAAAAACGGTCTGACTATCATTCTTTCACCTGGCTCCTACTTCCCCATTGTGGCTTTAGCCGTAGGCTACCGAGTCGGCCCTCTTTATGAAAAACCAGAGCAGGCGGGGATTTCTTATTTGATGGAAAATCTCATGTTTCAAGGCTCCCAAAACGTGGGGCGAATGCAGCATATCCGTTATATTCAACGAGTCGGAGGGGTTCTCAATGTCCTAACTTCCTATGATCGGATGATTTTCTATCAAAGCCTTCCTTCCCATCACCTTCCCTTAGTCTTCTGGTTAGAGTCAGACCGAATGGCCCGCTTGTCTTTAACTCGAAGTGCCATCCAACGAGAAATTATGGCCATTGTTGATGAGATAAATTTTCGCCACTCCCGGGACCCTTATTTAGAATATGAAGAACTTTTCAACCGGCTTCTCTTCCCCCAGTTTCCCTACTATTTACCCCTTTACGGAACTAAAAATAATCTTTCCTCTCTTTCCCCAAGAGAAATTCGCCAATTTTATACCCGCTTCTTCTGCCCCCGCAATGCCGTTATCTGCGTTACCGGTAACTTCGATGAAAAGACAACTCTCGCTCTTTTTCAGAAATATTTTAGCTCTATTCCTGGAGGCTCGCCGCCTTCCCTTGAGTTACCTTCCCTGGAGAATCAACAATTTCAAAAAGTAGAACGAACCGTGGGCAAAGAGACTATCCCTTCGCCGGCTATTTTTCTAGGTTTTCCACTTTACACACTTCAGTCCAAAGAGCTTCCGGTTTTGCATTTAATAGAATATATTCTCCTTCATGGCCAAAGTTCCCGGTTACAAAAAAGATTATTAGTCAAAGAAAGAGTAGTTCTCCGCCTTTCCGGTGGCCTAGAGACGCGAGGGCAGGTAGGGGCTTTCAAATTTTTCCTCAGTAGTACCAACGCCACTGCCTTGGCCCGAGCCAAAAGAATCCTCTGGCAAGAAATCAATAAACTTAAAAGCGAAGCTATCAAAGAGGCGGAATTAACCAAGGCTAAACGGCTTTATGAAAAAGATTTTCTCCAGAACTTTCTCACGGCCAGTAGTCGAGCGGTAACTCTCATTGATTACTTTTTCTCGGGCAAATCAGTCACCGCGCCTCTAGAAGAGTTGAAAAAAATCCAAGCTGTTACTCCCTCGGATATTGCGGGCATTATGAACCGTTATTTCACCAATAATTACATCCTGGTCCAGGTAGAAATAAAATGAGGGCAAAGGAAAAGAGCTATTACTCGGTCTTTTTTTTCCTCTTGACAGTCTGTCTCTCTTTATTTCTCGCTCCCCAGGGATTCCCTCAAGAAAAATTCCGGAAATCCCCTCCCTCTCCTTTCCCTTTACCCCTTTTAAAACTGAATCCCGTCGAATCAACTACTTTGACCAATGGCTTAAAAGTGGCGGTCTTTTCCCAAAAGAATCTCCCCTTGACTCATATTGAACTGATAATTATGGCTGGAGAAAGGCATTCTCCCGATTCTCTGCCGGGGTTAGCCACGATGACTACTCGCATGATAGGTCGACAAACCCGACAATTTTCTCAAGAAAAAATCCAGGAGACCATTGAATCACTTGGCGGTAATTTTCAGGCTCAGACTTATCTCGATTACTCCCGAATAACGCTGGAAGTTCTGGCGGAATACACGGATGAAGCTTTGGCTTTGTTAAAACAAATGATCCTCTGGCCCTCCTTCAACCAGCGAAGTTTCGACAGTCTTAAACGCGAAATCTATTATGAACTAGTTCGCAAAAGTGTTAACCCAGAATTCTTGGCTAAAAGACTTCTTTTTCAGCTCCTCTTCGCCGACCATCCTTACCATAAAATCGCTTTTAGCCGGGATGACATCCGGCGAATTCAGCTCAAAGATGTCAAAGATTTCTTCACTCAGCTTTATCTTCCTAATAACTCCCAGATAATTTTCATTGGGGATCTCGACCTTAAATCAGCTGCTAAAAAAACAAGCCACGCTTTTTTCACCTGGAAGAAACAAAAATTAATTCCTTCGACTGTCCCTTCACCTCAGCCAGCCGTTAAGATGAAAATCGGCTTAATTGATTTACCCCAAAGAAATGATGTGACCATTTTTCTAGGCAATCTTGTCTTTCCTCAATCCTGGGCAGAAACTTATGCTTACTCAGTCCTCAGTCATATTTTGGGGGGTACCCCTTACAGTCGGCTTTTCCTCCGCTTGCGGGAAATGAAAGGCTATTCTTATTATGTTTTCTCGGAAATGGAGATACTGAAAAATTGTGCTCTTTTCACCATCCGGGCCCGCGTTCGACCTGAGGTCCTCGAAGAAAGCCTCCAAGAAATTCTGGCAGTTATTCGGGAGATTATTGTCAATAAAAAAATTGCCAATTATGAACTTGAACAGGCCAAATCCTTTCTTATCGGCCGTTTGCCTGTGGAACTAGAATCCCTGGATAATCTAGCTTTCCGGTTGACTTCAATGAATATTTATGGCTATGGTAATGAGTACTGGCAAAAATATTACTCCAACATCATGAGTCTTACTCCTGATGATGTCTTCCAAGTCGGCCAGAAATCATCCTTGTTGACTCCCGTCATCACCCTGACGGGGAATAAAGAAGTTATTCTCCAAAATCTTAAATCTCTGGATATCGACCTCTATGATAAAAATGGAAAATTCTTATATACCCTGAGAAAAGGAGAAAAAAAATGAAACTGGTTGAATGTGTTCCCAACTTTAGCGAAGGCCGCGATATGGAAAAAATTCAGGCCATCACCAAGGAAATTGAGTCCATTCCCGGAGTCAAACTCTTAGACGTAGACCCCGGGGAATCCACCAATCGGACCGTCGTCACCTTTATTGGCGAACCTGAAGCAGTTAAAGAAGCTGCCTTTAAAGCCATTAAAAAAGCTGCCGAAGTAATTGATATGAGATTTCATAAGGGTGCGCATAGTCGGATTGGGGCGACAGATGTTTGCCCTTTTGTTCCGGTGACGGGTGTCACCATGGAAGATTGTGTTCGTCTGGCCCACGAACTGGGCCAACGGGTGGCTGAAGAGCTTAACATCCCCGTCTATCTTTACGAAGAAGCCGCCCAAAAACCTGAAAGAAAGAATTTAGCCACCATTCGCGAAGGCGAATACGAAGGTTTACCAGAAAAACTTAAAGACCCCAATTGGGCTCCTGACTATGGCCAGCCGGTTTTTAATCCAAAAGCTGGCGCCACTGTCATCGGCGCTCGAGAGTTTCTTATTGCCTATAACATCAATCTCAACACTAAAGACCGCCGCTTGGCCCATGAAATCGCCTTGAATCTCCGCGAAAGAGGTCGGGCTAAAAGAGATAAAGAGGGCAAAATTATTCGTGATGAAAATGGTAAGGCCATTATGGTCCCAGGTAAATTTAAAGCAGTAAAGGCTGTTGGTTGGTATATCGAAGACTATGATATCGCCCAAATCTCTATTAACTTTACCAACTATAAAATTTCTCCACCCCATCTTGTCTTTGATGAAGCAATTAAAGAAGCTGAGAAACTCGGGTTACGGGTCACCGGCAGTGAACTGGTTGGCCTTATTCCCAAAGAAGCTCTCCTTATGGCTGGCCGATATTATTTAGAGAAGCAAGGCAAGAGTCCCGGCGTGCCTGAGGAAGAACTGATTGATATTGCGGTCAAATCCTTGGGTTTAAATGACGTGGCTCCCTTTGACCCTCAGAAAAAAATTATTGAATATCAATTTCAAGAATTCTCTGACCCTCTGGTCAAAAGAGAAGTCCGCGATTTTGTTAATGAAGTCTCCATGGACTCCCCTGCTCCTGGCGGAGGAAGCGTGGCTGCTCTCTGCGGAGCTTTGGGAGCAGCTTTGGCAGCAATGGTCTCTAATCTAACTGTGGGTAAAAAAGGCTACGAATCGGTCCAAAAGATTATCAAGAAGACGGCCCTCCAAGGACAAGAATTAAAAGAGGCTTTTCTAAGAGCAGTGGATCTGGATACGGCCAGCTTTAATAAAGTTATAGAAGCCTTCCGTCTGCCTCGCAAAACTGAGGAACAAAAAGCTGAAAGAGCCAAGGCGATTCAAGAAGCCACTAAAGAGGCCACCTTGGTTCCCTTGCAAGTCATGGAAAAAGGAGTGGAAGCGCAAAAATTAATCAGGGTAGTGGCCACGCACGGTAATAAAAATTCCATCAGCGATGCGGCGGTAGCCGCCCTGACCGCTTTAACCGCGGTTGAAGGGGCTTATTATAATGTCTTGATTAATTTGCCTAATATTGAGGACAAAGATTTTCGTATCCGTGTTCGCCGCAAAGCTGGCCAATTGAAGCGCCGGGCCGCCCAACTCCAACAGGAGACTCTCCAGAAAATTAACCGACAGCTCCGCTAATAGGAATCTCTCGTGGTATAATAATTAATTAATTGACTAGTCAAGAGAGGAGGCATCCATGAAACGGCGGGCTCTTTTGGTTATTGATATGCTCAACGATTTCCTTCAAGAAGGAGCTGTCTTGGATTGTGGTCCTCGGGCCCGACAGATTATTCCCTTTGTCCAGAAAAAAATCCAGGAATTTCATCAGGCCGGCGATCTAGTGGTTTTTGTCTGTGACAATCATGAACCCTCAGATCCTGAATTCAATCTCTTTCCACCTCACTGTGTGACTGGAACACCCGGAGCTCAAATTATTTCTTCCCTGGAAGTTAAAGAAACTGATGTGATTGTGCCTAAAAGGAGATACAGTGCCTTTTTCGGCACCAATCTGAATGAAATTCTTAAGGAAAATAACATCCACGAAGTTCATGTAGTGGGTGTCTGTACTTCAATCTGTGTGATGGATACGGTCGGCGACTTGAGGAACCGGGATTATCCCGTAGTGGTGTACCGTGAGGGAGTGGCTGATTTTGACCGCGAAGCTCACGATTTTGCCCTGCGGCGCATGGAAAAAATCTATGGAGCCCAAATAAGATAATCTCTCTGTTAAGGAAAAAAATGTTTTTTCTTCAGAATATTGCTTTCTTAAGAAAAAAATTTTAATATTTCTACCTGAAAGGGGGGCTTATGAAAGAATGGACAACAAAAAGTGGCCGCCAGATTAAACTGGTCGAAGGCAACATCGCCTTACTTGAAGTGGAAGCTATCGTTAATGCAGCCAACTCATCACTTATCCTAGGCGGGGGGGTAGCAGGGGCTATCCGGACTTACGGGGGCCCCTCTATTCAAGAAGAATGCAATAAAATCGGTCCGGTGGAAGTCGGCTCAGCCGTAATTACCGGCGCCGGTAATCTAAAAGCTAAATATGTTATTCATGCCGTAGGTCCGGTTTATGGTGAAGGCGACGAAGATAACAAATTAACCCAAGCTACTCTCAATAGCTTAAAAATTGCTGCTAACCGTCAGATAAAATCCATTGCCTTTCCAGCCATCAGCACTGGAATTTTTCGTTTTCCTCTTAAACGCTGTAGCGAAATAATGCTCAAAACAGCGCTGGAATTCATTAAAAACCACGAATATCCCCAGGAAATAATCTTCTGTCTCTACGGTCAGGAAGCTTACTCTGTCTTTCAACAAACGCTAGCTAAATTAGTTCAAGAGGAAACTGCCTCTTCTTCTGACTAAATTCTCCGGGGCCAGCGGATCCCGGAAAAGAGAACCACTAAATACACAGTAAACCCTAAGAGCACAATTCCTGCTGAAGCTGGAATATCCAGTAGAAAAGAAAGACAAAGTCCCACCATGATCTCACTTAAAGAAAAAACAACGGCTAGTAGAAGCGCCTGGCGAAAGTTCCGGGCCACCCGCAAAGCCGAAGCGGCTGGAATAACCATTAAGGCGACGACGAGTAAGAGCCCCACTACTTTCATCCCAAGAACTACCGTCACCCCAGCCAGGATGGTCAACAAAAATTCAACTCTTTTCTCTGGGATCCCGGCCACTTGAGCCGCCTCTGGATCAAAAGTAGCAAAAAGAAAATCACGAAAAGAGAAAATAATTACCAGAACCACTACCGCCGCCAAAATCAAGGAAATTTCAACTTCCAAAGTGGAAATGGTCAAAATATCTCCGAAAAGATAAGCAAACAGATTGACATTCAGCCCTTCACTCATGCTGACCAGGAGAATTCCTAAAGCAAAGCCAAAGCTACTCACCAGAGCTATAGCTGTATCTCCGTAGACCCCAGCTCGCTGACGAATTTTTACTAAAATACCCGCGGTCACCACCGTCAACCCTAAAGCTGAAAAGAGAGGCAACCATCCAAAGAAAAGACCCACCGCTACTCCCGCGAAGGAGATATGAGCCAGGCCATGTCCAATCATGGCATCTTTGCGTAAAACTAAAAAAACTCCCAGCAAAGCACAGGCCAGACCCACCCCCAGACCGGCCAGCAAGGCCCGTTGGAAGAAGCCATATTGGAAGCTTGACCAAAGAACCTGCATTCTTGACTCGCCTTAGTGTTTATGCCAAATCATATGATGACCTTCGGCGAGCATTTGTCTGAAAAAATCAGACTGGCAGAACTCTGCATGACTGCCATGATAAACCAGACGGCGGTTTATACAAGCAACTCTATTTATGTGGCGATTAATAATCCCAATTTCATGAGTCACCAGAATGATGGCTAAGCCTTTTTCTTTATTCAGCTTGGCCAGTAAATCGTAAAATTTCTCCTGAGTAAGGGCATCCACACCGGTAGTCGGCTCATCCAAAATGAGGACCTTGGGTTGACTAACTAAGGCCCGAGCTATAAAGACCCGTTGCTGTTGACCTCCAGATAAATAACCGATCCTCTCATCGATGTAATTTTCCATACCCACCACTTTAAGAGCCTGGATGACATCTTCTTCCTTCATTTTTTTGGTCCAGAAATCATACCATCGCGCTTGTGGTAAATTCATGGCCACCACTTCTCTCACCGAAACAGGAAACAGGGGGTCAAAATGAGTGGCTTTCTGCGGAATGTAACCAATAAGAGACCAATCTTTAAAATCTTTGAGTTTTTGTTGGAAAAGTCTGATTTCCCCCCTTTTAGGCTTAAGGAGCTTAAGAATGATCTTTATTAAGGTCGTTTTTCCGGCACCGTTTGGTCCGATTAGGGCCAAAAAATCACCACTGTAGACGTTGAGATGAACATCAGTCAACACTTCCAGATGATTGTAACTATAATAGACTCCCTTAACTTCAATCAAAGGAACATCTAAGCGTCCTTTATCAACGGCAGCCGAGGGCATATTTCAATTTCTCCAGATTATCTTTCATAATGGACAAAAAAGGCCAGGGCCCAGTTTTTTCCTCAGGTGGAAGAAAAACCCCGGGATTAAGAGGAATAATCTCCGCCCCAGTTTCCCGCGCCAATGTTTGAGCCATCCGAGGTGAAGAAAAAGGTTCGACAAAAATAACCCTGACCTTTTCCTTCTTCAACCGCTTCACTATTTTCAAAAAAGAAAGAGACGAGGGCTGAGCCTCAGGATTAACCCCAGTCAAAGCCAGTTGAGTCAAACCGTAACGTCGGGCCAAAAAGCCATAGGCGGCATGTCCACCCACAATAAAGGTTCGGCTCTGACAATCTTTGAGACTTTGGAAATAAAGTTGATCCAACTCAGCCAACCGATGCTGATAAATCGTTCCATTTTGGCGAAAATAATCGGCTTCTTGAGGCAGTAATTCTGAAAAAACCCGCACCAGGAGATCAACTATTCGCTGGTCTAATTCCAAATCAAGCCACAGGTGAGGATCAGCCTGAGCCTCAGCTTTTCCAGAGGACGAAAAACGTCCGGAAGAATCATCAATCACTTGGGCCGCTTCTATGAGGCGAAGTCGGCTGGTGGACAAGCTTCCCGTGATATCCTTGACCCAGGGCTCCAGATGACGGCCAATATAAACCAGACAATCAGCTCTAGCTAATCGGTGAATATCGGAAGGTCGCGGACTCCAAGAATGGATATCTACTCCAGGAGGAATCAGCAAGTCTACCTCACCTCTTTCTCCACAAACCGCCCGGGCAAACTCCTGCAAAGGCAGGATAGTCGTCACCACCCGGAGTTTGGTTGGGGCTGAGGCAGCAGAGTTGTCGCTAGGTTGGAGAGATAAACTCAGCAATAAGAGAAAAAAGACAAAAAACCCAACTCGTCTCCAACGTTCAATCAGAAATATCCCTTTCATCTCAGGCCAAAGTGGCTAAAACGGCGGTTAAAAATTTCCAGAATTTTTCCACTGAACCAATATGAACTCGTTCTTCTGGAGAATGAGGATGTTCAATGGTGGGACCGAAAGAAATCATATCCATTCCTGGGTACTTTTCCCCGATAATGCCACACTCCAGTCCAGCGTGAACAGCCCCCACTTCAGGTTCTTGTCCAAAAGTTTTCTTATATACTTCTTTCATTGTCTTCAGCAAAGGCGAATCCAAATTGGGAGTCCAAGCGGGATAACCTTCGGGCTGAGTCACTTCCGCCCCGGCCAACTGGGCACAAGCGCGGATAACTTCCCGAACACTCCGTAGGGCTGAGGCCACTGAAGAACGGGAACTGCAAACTATTTCCGCCTCTTTCTCATGAGTCTTGATGATAGCCAAATTAGTGCTGGTTTCCACCAACCCCTCTATTTCTGGATGCATAGAAATAACTCCATGAGGTAAAGCTAAGAGAAAATTGAATAATGTCCGCTGGCAACTTGCTGTTAAGGGGATAAAATCGCTAGAAGTCTGCTCCAAACTCAGCCGAACACCTCCATCTACGACTCTCAATTCAAACTGGACGTCTTGAAATAACTGCTCAATCTTTGTCTTAAATTCATTCTCTTTTTCGGGCGGTAGAGCTATTTCGGCCCAAGCTTCCCGAGGAATAGCATTACGTTTATTTCCACCCGTAAAACTGACCAGAGAAAAGTCCAACTCTTGATAAACTTCCCACAGAAGACGAGCCAGAATTTTTATAGCGTTGCCTCGACCCTGATTAATATCCAGACCAGAATGGCCGCCTCTTAAACCGGAGACTTTGACCTGCCAGAAGGAATGATTCTGTTTCTCTTGCCGAGCTAAAGGATAAATTATTTCTGTATCAGCTCCTCCGGCGCACCCGATGGTAAAAGAACCTTCTTCTTCACTATCTAGATTAAGTAACATCTTCCCCTGAAGAAAACCGGGTTCAAGACGAGTGGCTCCGGTCAAACCCGTTTCTTCATCCACTGTGAATAAGAATTCTAAGGGGCCATGAACTAGAGAATCATCCTCCATAACAGCTAAAGCAGCGGCCACCCCGATGCCATTATCCGCCCCCAGGGTTGTCCCCTTTGCCTGAATCCATTCTCCTTGTCTTACCGGTTGAATAGCATCCCGACTAAAATCATGCTCGACATCGGAATTTTTCTCACACACCATATCCAGATGACCTTGAAGAATCACTCCGGTGGCCTGCTCATGACCGGGCGAAGCTTTTTTCCTGACCACCACGTTACCCACAGCATCCCGCTGCCATTCCAAGCCGTTGGCTTTGGCCACTGAAATTATATAATCACCTAAAGCCTCTTCATGACCCGAACAATGAGGAATCTCCAAAATTTTAGCAAAATGTTGCCAAAGTAAGGCCGGTTTCAAATCTTTAAAAGCATCGTTCATTTAATTCCTCCCATTAACGAATTAATCTTAATTATGGCTTACTTTGAATATTGACACAAAGAGCCCCAGGATTCAAGAAGATGGTGGAAAAAACTTCTGGCCCCACTCATTAATTAATCTAATTTAATCGGACTTTTTTCGAATTATTCCTTCTCCTGGACGAAAGAGATAGATGCCTTGCTTCTGATAGATTTCCCAGTAGCGTCGATAACGATGGGCACTGGCCTTATTCTGTTGGATCTCTTCTGGAGTTAAGGCCCGCCGCACTGTAGCCGGCGCCCCCAGAATAAGAGAACCTTCGGGATAAGTCTTGCCCGGGGGGACAACTGAACCGGCCGCCACTATAGAATTAGGACCAATAGAGGCCCCATCGAGAATAATGGCCCCCATCCCGATTAAACAATTATCCCCTACCCGACAGGCATGCAGGATGGCTCCATGACCAATGGTGACCCCTTCTCCGATATACGTACCAGCCCCACTTTCTACATGAATAATACAATTATCTTGAACATTGGAATTACGACCGATAATTATCTCGGCCAGGTCAGCTCTCACCACAGCATTGAACCAGATACTCGCTCCCTCTTGAAGCACCACCTTTCCTAACACCACTGCTTGCTCAGCGACAAAACTTCGGGGATGTATCTCTGGTTTCATCAAGCTAAAATCATTCATCTCCAGCCTCCTCGTCAATTATCTTCTAGTTGAGGAAAGGTTTTATTCTATAAAACAACTAAGGGAAAATAAATCATCCGCCAAACAAGGCCTCCGAAAATTTCAGGGAAACTCTCCGGCCAAAGAATTTTCAATTAATGGCCGGCCCAAAAAGAAAATCTATTCCTAGCTGAATGAAATCAAGTCTCCAAGCAAGTTAAGAGTTTTGCCCTTTGGCAGCTGCCTGCCTTCTCCCAAACCAACGAAAAAAAATTTAAAGATAAATGGTAACTAATTAGATTACATTTTTGATAAATATGATATAATGAGCTTCATTTCAGCTGATAATAAAGGAGTGGCCTCTTGACTTGGGAAGAAACTCGAGTAAAAATCCCTGAGCGGGGGCTCCTCAAAAGAAGGGAGAATTAGCCCTTGCTTTTTTTGATTAAATCAATTAAGAAACAAATCTTTAATTAAGGAGACCCGTATGAAAAAGGAAGTTATTCTTCAATTCTCCGGTGGAATCGACTCTCTCTACGCCGCTCATTATTTGGCCTCCCGATATGATAAAATTCACCTGCTGACTTTCAATAAGGGTTATCTACATCTGGCTCTGAAAGCTAATCGGATCAATGTGGAACTTCTCCAAAAAATCCATGGCCCAGAAAAGTTTGTCCACAAAATTATGGACATCAAAAATTTTTTTAAAGAATTAGGAGTCAAAACTTATCGAGAAACTAAGAAAAAATACGGGAACGAAACCGCCTGGTGTATCCCCTGTCGGGCCAGTATGGCTTTAGGAAGCATTGTTTATGCCTTGGAACACAATATCCCTTTTTTCACTGACGGGGCCAACTGGGAACAGGCTCCTAATGGGGCTAAACTCTTGGTAACCGCCGATAATTTTCCAGAATTTTTGGAAATAATCAAAAATTTCGCCCGCCGGTATAAAGTCCAATACCTACCTATTCTCTATGATCTCAACACTCGGCAGGAAAGAAGAGATGTGCTGCTCAAGCTGGGCGCCAAGATTGACTTTAACAGCCTCGACCGACAGAAAAAGTCCATCTTAGATATCTTTCGGCGGGATTTTTATCGCCGGGTGCAACCTATCTGTCTCTCCGGTTATTTTATCCATTGGAAAAGAAATTTCTTCAATATCCAAGAAGATGTCACTCCCGAGAAGGTCGTGGCCTCCCTGCAACCGAAGTTGGAGAGCCTCGGACCCAAGTTGATCTCCGAATATTTGGCCAAAAAGGGAATCTCCCTAGAAAAAATACTTGAAGAAAGAGAGCTTCCTCAAACTGAGGTCTAATCAGGGTTATCTTAAGAGAATTATCGCCCTCCGCTTAAAAAAAGACATCCTTAGTCATAGCAGCTTAAAGAGATTAATAACAGATTAATAGGCGATTAATAAGAAATTAATCTGGACCGGTGGCTTGCTCTTTGTTGATTAAATCTCTAATTGTGGTCCGACCAAAATAATCAGTTAATATCCTCTCCAATGACTCCCAGACATCCCGCGCTCCACAATAATTCTCCCGAGGGCAGAGGCCAACAGCTTCCAAACAAGGTGCTGGGTGCATACTCTCTCCCATTGCCTGGAAAATATCCATAAGAGTGATTTTGTCCGGCTCGAGACGCAAGCAATATCCTCCCCCTCGACCCCGCCGTCCTTCTACCAGCCCGAAGCGCTCCAATGGCTGAAGAATTTGCTTGGCAAATTTGGAAGAAACTCGTTGTGTCTTTTCTATTTCGTGAAGAGGCAGGGGCTCTCGCTTTTTCTTGCCTAATTCAATCAGTATTCTGACAGCATATCTAATTCGAGCTGGGATCTTCATTCCTTTGGCCTTCTTTTGGTCAATCTCAACTTACTAAAGCTTTCACCCGATGTCAATTATACCTTCCCCTGGCCAACCGGGCAAGAAGTAGCCAGAAAGTCTGCAAGAGAAAGCCCGCCTGAGTTTAATCTGCTGGGTTAGTCACCCCCCTCTAAATTAACATAATTACATTTTGAAACATATTTCCATCAGGTTCACGGAACTAATAAAGAACTTTACCAGTTGAATCTCCGGGAATTATCTTTTATTATTCTTTCATCAGAATAAAACTTAGTCCATTGTCGATCAAGTCTGCGATGAAAAAATTTCAGCTCCGTTCGGTAAAAAATTGGTGGCCAGGACGAAAGGTCTCCAAAAGTCCCCCTCATCAACTTTCTGACTATACCAGTTTGATTTTTTTCTCCGTAATTTTAGGAATGGCCGCCGGTTTAACCGCTGTCGGTCTCCACGAATTTATTCATTGGATGAACACTTTCTTTCTGCCGGCTGATTTCGAAGCCGCCTTTCCTGGCCGTCTGCCCTACTGGATAATCCTTATCCCAGCGGTGGGAATGCTTATCCAGTGGTTGATGGCTCACCGCTTCCCGCAACAGGCCAAGCAGAAAGGAGTGGTTGATGTAATTAAATCAGTCTCTTTCCGCAACGGCTTCATTCCTCTTAAATCAACTCTCTTTCATTTCCTAGCTCCGGCTATCTGTATGGGCACCGGGGGAACAGTGGGGCCGGAAGCTCCCGCTGCCCAAAGTGGAGCCGGCGTAGTTTCGGCTCTGGGCCAGCTTTTTCGCTTGAAAGGAGATAAACTCCGAATCTTCACTGCGGCAGGAGCTGGAGCAGCTATAGCCGGAGTTTTCAACACGCCTTTAGCTGGTGTGTTTTTCGGCATCGAAGTCATTCTTCTTAACGACCTCCATGCTTCGGCTCTGACCGCTTTTATTCTCTCCTCCGTCTCCGCCAGTGCTGTTTCCCGGGCCTTTTTGGGAAATCAACCCAAATTTATTTTCGGTGAACTAGTCTTAGGCTCCTATTCCACCTTTGTTTTTTATCTTCTTTTAGGTTTGGGAGCCGGATTACTCTCCATAGCTTTTATCCAAACTAGTGAATTTTTTCAGAAAACTTTTGCCCGTCTCTACCAGCGGCAAGTTTCTCCCTTGCTAGTAATGATCAGTATCGGGTTGCTCATGGGGGCTGCCGGCTGGTGGAAACCTCAAATTTTGGGCATTGGCTATACCAGCATTAATAAAATGCTAGCTCATAGTTTCACCGGCCAGACCATCCTCATCCTTTTCTTATTGAAATTCTTCTTGGTTATCTTTATTCTCCGTTCCGGCGGTTTCGGAGGGATATTCGCTCCTTCTATGTTCCTCGGGGCCTGCTATGGCTTCATTTTTTCCCAAGGATTGAATATTCTTTTTCATCTTCATCTCGACCCCACAACTTATACCCTGGTGGGGATGGGCGCCATGCTCGCCGGGATAAATTCCGTCCCCATCACCGCCATTCTCATCTTATTCGAGATGACCAACAATTATCACTTCATCCTGCCGCTGATGTTAGGCACAGTGGGCAGCCATGTAGTCACCCACATCGCCTTGCGGGGCTCGATTTACCTGCGGGAATTAAGACGAGAGGGCTATACCTACGCCTTCGGCCGCGATCTACATATTCTCCGCTCTATCCGAGTCAAAGAAGTTACCCGACCCGATATCCTTCTCCTGCCTGAATCAGCTCCTTCTTCCGAAGTCATCAAAAAATTCTTGGATAGTCAGCACGACACTATTTATGTGGTTAACCCAAACAATCAAATCACTGGGGTTATTAAGTCCAACACTCTCCGTTACGTTCTGGCTGAATATGAACAACTCCACCATCTTCTTTTAGCTTCCGATATAGCTGATCCAGATGTAGTCTTTTTACGCTCTGATGATACCCTGGAAGAAGCTATGAAAATTTTTGCTCACCACCGGGTAGAAGAAATCCCTGTCCTTGATAGCGCCAATCCCCGCCAAATCATTGGCACCCTTCACTACCAGGACGTCCTCAATGCCTACAATCAACTGCTGAACCGACTCAATCTGGCGGAAGGCCTGGCTTCTGAATTCAAAACCCTTCAAGAAGACGCTCTCCAAGAAGTAATTCCTGGATTCTCCTTGGCGGAGGTCGATGTGCCAGAAGAATTCGCTGGCAAGTCAATCGGTGAACTCCAACTAAGAAATAAATATCGAATTGATGTCCTAATGGTCGAAGAAGGCGCCCAGAGTGTTTTTTCTGGACGTGAAGAGAGGAAAAAGCAGGTTATGCCGGATAAGGATTATGTCTTGCACCGCGATGATCATTTGATAATTTATGGTCGAACTCTAGATGTGATTAATTTTAAAAAGATTGCTGAACAAGTTTAACTGACCTTCTTGGCTTCAACCCGAGTCCTTTTCTGACGAAGGACCAAGCCAGTCACCCGACCTTGCCGATCTCTGAGAAATTGAATTTGAATGTAGGGATCAACGGCAAAAAAGGTTGATTTACTTTCGGCATAGAAACGGGTGGGCACCTGTCCAGTAGGATGAATGATCAAATAATAATCCTCATAGCGAACGTCTAGATGATATTGCGGATTGACTTCGTAGCGACCTACATACTCCTGATAAATTTCTACTGGCAGCCGATAAGGAGTTTTTTCCTCGGGCTGAAAATGAGGCCAATTATAATTAGCCGCCACCGCCCGCAATATCTCCTCACTCAAATAAAGGCCGTTATCACTATTGGCCATAATAGCCACACCTTGACCTCGAGAAGGATAAACCACCAGAAAGGCACTAAAACCAGGGTTATAACCTTCCAGATAGAACCGAAGGTCATCTCCACTACCCTCTACTAAAAAAGCCATCGCCTGCAAGCCTAAACGAGGGGTCAACATCTCTCTGATTAACAGAGGAGAAATAACGTCCCTTTCTTCTCCCCGCGCCATTTTGATCAAAGCCAAAGAGAGGTGGAGTAGATCCGTGGGCGTTGTCCATAAGCCAGCCGCTGCCTGCTGAGGAAAGATGCGAGCTCCTCCAGGTAAAGGTTGCCCTTGCCGGTCATAACCTTGAGCTGCCCGCGCCTGCAGAGCCGGTGGCAAAGGACACTCGAAAGTTGTGTTGGCCAAATGAAGAGGCTGAATTACCCTTTCTTTAACTAATTGAGCAAAATCCTGACCTGTGACATCCTCTAGGAGAAGCTGGAGAAGCACAAAACCCGCTTCTGAATAAACCCGCTGCGTCCCAGGTGGATAAACAGGATAAAGTTTAGGATTACGGGCCGGACTTTTGCCCTCAAGAATGTCGACCAAAGTAGGCAGGGAATCCCCTGGGGTATATCCTTGAAACTCAATTTCGTAAAAGCCTGCACTATGAGTCAGGATATCTCTGATAGTGAGCCGACGTTGACGATTAACCGAATAGATCGGCATCTTCCAGCGACAAAGATAAGTATTTACAGGCTGATCTAATTCAATCAAGCCTTCGTCCACTAGGGAAAGGGTCGCCAAGGTGGCCAAAACCTGGCTCAGAGCTCCAGCTTGAAAAAGGGTGTTTTCATCAACCGGTTCGGCTTGGGCAATGTTCTTAGTGCCATACCCCCGGGCCCACTCTATCTGAAACCCATCCATGACAGCCAGACTCACGCCCGGAACACGGTAAAACTGCAGTCGATCAAAGAGAGATAGTTTCTCTGGCCGGGTACCTTTCAAATAAACTCCTCTTAGCAAACCCTGCTCAACACTCTTGATTCTTTTTTTCGTTAGACTTTCTTGAGTTTCACACTGAATAAAATTCAGCACAAGGCTGACCAAAAGCACTACTTTAATAAAACCCAGTTTTCTCCTTTTCATTTCATGAATGCTTATAGCAAAGAAGTTTTAAGCTGTCAAAACTCAATAATCTCAGCTCAGCTCTACCCTGAAGTAGGGCCAAATTAAAAAGATATATAAGTCACCCGACCAGCCTGAATGTCATTTTGCAGGGCCTCCTTGATCTCGCCTTTAGCCGAAAAATAAAAGATTTGCCAGCCCATCTCCACAATCTCCTGGAGGAGTTCTAATTGAGCAAGCAGCCGCCGAGGGTCAGCTTTGACCAAGGGGTCATCTAAAATGAAAAACGCTTTCTCTTGGGGAAATCTTTTCTCTCCCAAAGCCAAGCGAACCGCAAAATAAAGCTGGTCGTAAGTACCAGCCGAAAGTTGAGTAGCTTTTAATGGCTTACCTTCCTCTGACTGGACCACCAAACTCATCTCTTCCCCGTCGTAAGCTACAGAATGATAGCGGTTGCCCGTGATTTTTCTAAAATATTCCGAAACCTGACTTTCATCGCCAAAAAGAAAAGTAATTTTATCTCTTTCTTCAGCTTCTATTTCTTCCAAGATTTCCAGCACTCGGCTAACCAAGTATTTTTCTTCTAAAATCTGGTTAATAAATTCTTCCAGCTTTTCTTTGACCACCACCATCTCTTCGATGGTTCCACACCGATAATACTCGGGCAATTGGACTTCTCGATTTATCTTATCTTCTAGATGAGCTAGGCGTTGGCGCAGGGCAGCTAAACTCTGGCTAGTCTCCTCTATTTTCTCTTTTAAAATTTGAAGCTCACTCTCCGACCTGATTTTCTCTTCTTCCGAGTAAACTACTTCAGCTGGTACTTCTTGAAAAGAGACCAGAGCAGACAATTTTTGTTGCCAATACTCCAGGTTAGCCGCTAAGTCCTCACTTATCCTCTGAAAATTTTGTTCAAGAAAAGCCTGAGTCCGATCTAAGACACTTTTATGATGAGCCGCCTGAGCAATTTTCTCTTCTAATTCTTTAAGAGAGGTGACTCCAGTGGATTGACGAAGCTGGTTGAGAGTTTCCGTATCACTGGCCATCGTCTGGCGGCGTTCCTCCACCTTGGCTTCGATTTCAGCCAGATCCACTCTCAATTGCCTCCTGGCCTCCTCTAACCCACCTATTTCTTTTTCCAGCCGACTGCCTGCTTCTTCTAGGCGAGCCAATTGGGCTAAAAGTTCCTGAAAAGAAGTGGCTCTCAACCCTAAAGCTGCTGCTCGGTTAGCCAATCTAACCCAAAGAGATTCAAGCTGACCTTGCTGGCGACGGAGGGAAATAATTTTCACACTAGAAAAAATAAAACCCAAGAAGCCACCAGCGGCCACGACCGCCAAAATAAAATGGGGCTGGATTAGCCAAGCTAAAGCCGGCAAAATAACCAGAACCAGACTACCCCAGAAAAACTTTTGCCAAAAAGAAAGACCGGAAGACTCTTGGCTCTGGTGGGCCAATCTCTCCTGGTATTCGCGGACTAAATCCTGCAGTTGTCCTCTGGCTTGAAGTCTCTTTTCCTCCAGAGCAGCTTTCTCCTCTTGTTTTTTCCGCCATTCTTCTTCCTTTTGTTGAAGAGCTTGTTTCTTTTTTTCAAGAGCTTGTAATTCTCGGTCTAATTCTTTCTGGTGAATCTGAAGACCATCTTGGGCTCTGAGCCAGCTCACTTTTAAATCAGGTTGAAACTTGGCTAATTCAGGCCAAACTTGCCAGCTTTCTCGGAGCTCTCTTAAGGCTTGCTTCCCCTGTTGGTATAAATCGCGAAGCCGGGCTTTTTCCAGAAGATCCAGTTGATTATTAATTAGCCGATATTTTTCTTGGTCAAAGGCTAAGGCTCTTTCTAAATCAGCCCAACCTTTTTCTTCAATTTGCTCTTGCAACTCTTCCATCTCCTTAATTAATTCTTCAGCCACCTTCACCCTTCGAGCCATAAACTCCACTTCTTTACTTCCCGAGAGAGGGGCGTCTGATTCAGGGCGGGTCAACCGACCCATTTTTTGGAGGACGCTCTTTAATTTTTTGATTTTTTGGGTCTGCAAACCTAAAAGACGATCTGTAAATTCAGTATAAAAGCGAAACTCTCCTTCTTTCTGCCGCGAAAGAGCCAGTTCGCTGTTACGAATAATAAAAATATTTTCTCCTTCAGACACAGGTAAATCAAAGAGGCTATTTAAATCTCCATCTTGGGGTAATTTAATTTCTTCACCGCCAGCTAGTTCCAGAATCACAAAACCTTCAGGAAATTCCTCAACGCGATCAATGCCCGGCAATCCCCGGGCTTTTTTGCCAAAAAGCATTTTCAGCAGAGCTTCGATGAGGAGCGTTTTGCCCTCCTCGTTCTCTCCCCAAAAAAGATTAAAACTCCCCAAATTCTTAAAATAGCGTTCTCTCAAAGGGCCGTATCTTGGCAAGTTTATCTCTTTGATTTTCATGCTAAAGCCTCGACCATAGCCCGAATGACTATTTCTCTCATTTTGGTTCGTTCTGCTTCTTCGAGGTCACTCCGCTGATTTAACCTATCCATAACTTCCTGAAAAAGCCTCTCTTGAGCTACCCGCTGGAAATCATAATATTCGGGTTGAATATCCTCTACGTTGTATTTGGCAGTGAGTTGCTCGAGCTTTTCCTGGAAGGATTGTTCGGTGAGGTTATGGCGTCGGCCGTCAAAAAATCCTTTGACCCGGAGAATAACCCGAGCTTCTTGGGGTAAGTTACTTAAAGCGGCCTCAACTACCTCCAGAGGAGAAGATTTTTGGGTAGGATCAAGAAAAACTTCAATTTCCTGATAGAAAGGGGTGGCCAAAATTACTTCACTTGGGGGCTGTCCGATTTTAAATAAATTTACCCGCCGAGGTCCTAATTCTTTGCGGGTAATAGAAATAGGCGAGCCGGGATAAATAAAATATCCACCATTTTTCATCGAGAAAACTTCAAAACGAGTGTGGAAATGTCCAGCTAAAATATAATCAAAAGCCAACTCACTAAAATCCACGAGTTTCACGGGTAAATAACGCTCTCGACCTTCGTCCCCAAAATCAGTAGGGAGATAAAAAGCATCAAGTAATTCTCCATGGAAAACCAGGAAGTTAGTTCTTTTAGTCTCCAAAGCTGGTTTGAGTAGTTGCCACTTTTGGAGTAATTCATCCCGACTCATAAATTCAAAAGGCAGTCCATAAAAAGCAATTTTTCCTTCAGAGTAAAGAAAAGGCTGAGTCAATTCAGTAAAAATCTTGACATTATTCCCAAGAAATGGAGATGTTTGCCACCACCGGGCATCATGATTACCGGGCAGAATCAAAATTTCAAATTCATTTTGAGAAAAAAGAGGTCTTAATTCCCTCTTCAAATTTTCAGCCTGACTATTGGCATCAAAAAGATCTCCGGCAATAATTAAAAAAGCTACTTTCTCGGCCCGAGCTAATTGCAAAATTTTTACTAAAGTGGCCCAACGCTCATCTCCCTTCTTCTGCAGATGTAAATCAGCCGTATGCAAAATCTTAATCATGCTCACTTCAAGAATATTTTTGACGATTTACCTTCCCTTGTCAAAAACAAACTATTTCTCTCGACCCCACTATTTTAAAAAAACCCCGGCTGGCTCTTGAGAGTGGTTCTCCTAATCTTGTTACAAAATATTTTGACAAACTAAAGCAAAATAGGTTATACAACTAATAAGACCAATTATGACTGAGAAGTTTGAAAAATAAGTGGGGGGTAAGATTGGTTAAGTTGACAAATAACAATTTTATCGAGTATCTGTCACCATCTATCCTCAAAATCATTCTAGACAACACTCAGGATGGTATTTGCGCTGTCAATCGAGAAAGAGAAATTTTCTTTTGGAATAAAGGCGCAGAAAGAATCGCCGGCCATTCCCCAGAAGAGGTTATCGGTAAAAAATGTTGGGACCAGGTCTTGGTTCATGTGAATGCCTACGGCACTAAACTCTGTGATGACCTTTGTCCCGCCATTAAAGTTATGGAAGACGGCCAGCCTCGTCATCTTGAAGTTTACATCCATCATAAAGAAGGCTATCTCTTACCGGTGGAAATTCATCTACTGCCCCTTAGCGATGAAAAAGGCCATATTATCGGGGCAGCTGAAATTTTTTCCGATATGTCGCCCAAAGTGCTTATGCCCCAGAAAACGGAAGAACTTCGTCGCATGGCCCTTCTGGATCCCTTAACCGAGGTAGGCAATCAGCGTTATCTAGAAATTCAACTCCTCTCTCGTCTGGAGGAACTGAGAAAATTCAAACTCACCTCAGGCATTCTTTATTTAGACATTGACAAAATGGTTAATATCAACGAAGCTTTTGGCCCAGAGGGAGGGGATAAAGTTCTGCGGAGCGTGGGCCAAACTCTTCAAAATAATATTCGCTTTTTTGATATTGTGGGTCGCTGGAAGGAAGATGAATTTATTGTAGTTATTCTTAATATCACTGAACCAAAACTGGACATGATTGCCAATAAACTCAGATTATTAATTACTCAAGCTAGCATTATGATTGAAAATGAAATTGTCAGCACAACCGTCTCCATTGGAGCTACTCTGGCTCAAAAAAAGGACACTGTGGAGAGTTTAATAAATCGGGCCCAGAAATTAATGAACCACGCTAAATGGCTCGGCCGTAATCGGGTCGCCTTTACTCTGGAATTACCCCGAAAAGAAGAAGAGAAATAAGTCCAACTTTTTTCTAAATTCCAATTCAGAAGGACTCATTCCCAGTCCAGTCTCTTTTTTTTGGCGGGCCGCTGCCAGCAAGGAAAAAGAGCTTTAATTAATCACATCCTCTTTTTAATAGTCCACAGCCAACAGACTAATTCTTTTTATCTCAATCCATGGCTTCCGGCCCCTTCTCTTTCTTAATCCCTGGCCAACCCTTTTGTCTTGACCAAAAGCACTGTTTTAATTAGACAATTGGGCCCATTCTACTTGACAGAGAAAGTCAGGATTAATATTCTTTGCTAGGGAAAGAGGAGAGGCATAATTTGCTCACTTTGATTCAATTACCTCTAGTAGGTGGACTTTGAAAACTCAAATTGAAACTCTCAAACTTTTTTTCCAAGCCTTTAAAATTTCTCTTAAGAACGCTCTCATGTATCCTCACCATCACCCTGGCTTTCAACATTCAATTCAAAATCTTACTCAACGTCTTCAAGAGGTAAGTCGATTTTTTTCTCCTCTAATTATTAAAATCAGCCCTACTTCTCTTCGTGTCAATGACTTCAGCCTGGAGGGAGATACCCTCTATCAAGAGTTAGCTTGTTTTCTCCATTTAAGAAAAATAAAAAGCCTCACCTTTATTCCAGGAATAGAGCCCAAGGAACTCTCTCAATTAATCACCACCCTCAGTTTACCTCTTCGAGATTACTATCGCCAGGAAGGATTAATGCCTCTCTTGGCATCAGGTGCCTTCCCCCATATTCAAATAGAAGAACTCGATTATTCTCAACTTCTCAAAGGAGAAGGGGAAGAAATTAAGGATGTCTGGGGTTATTTGCTGGATGAATCAATAAAGAAAGAAGACAACCAACTCTTTCGTGAGGTTGAAGAAAGCTTTGTTAAATTTATTTCCTCACTTGACTTGGAAAAATTGATTAATGATGAAGAAATAAATCTTTCCCTAGAAAAATTCTTTGCCCGGCTTCAGGAAGTCAATGCGCCCGCTTATCCGCTCCGGGTCAAGGAATTTCTCCGCTCACTTCTCCATCGGCCTAATCTTGGCGCTGATTTCCCTTTGGAAAAATACAAAAAGATTCTGACTCAGCTAAGTGAAGAAGATCTTGCTCTCTTTCTAAGCGAGGAATTGATCCATCGGGATGATTTTGATTCTCTCCGCTGGCAACTCATTACCAGAATAATTCCTGAAGAAAAAAACGAAAAAATATCAGCTTTAATGAAAGATATTTTAAGCCAACAAGCCAGTCTCCTGGCTCAGGGTAAACTCCAAAATAAAATCAAAAAAATTCTATCGTCAGTTGATTATCCCCTTGCTGAAACTTACAAATCAGTTCTGGAAGAGCTCAGTACTCGCCCCGAAGTGGAAACATTACCTTTTGACTCCAAAGAACTCAAGAGAAATTTCCGTTTCATACTTCTCAATCTTTTCCACTGGGAAGAAAAAACGGCTGAGCGTCAGAAAATTACTCAATTGTTAGGAGAAGAAGTCAGCGTGGCTCTGGAAGAAAAAGATTTCGAATTCATCAAGTATCTCTACTCTTCCCTCCAAAACCTCCCTCCCCATCTGGTAGGCGAGGCCATCAGTCAAATCAAAAAAATAATTACTAAACAAGTCGAACAATTGATTCTTGAAGGGGAAAAGAACCTTTATTTCCAAGAATTAATTAATCTTTTTGATGCTTCTTACTACAACGAAAACGTTTATTTGGAAATCATCTTTGATAAAAAGATTGTCACACCTTATCTCCTCCAGGCTTTTCTTCATTTCTTCAGCGATCATCTTTTTTACTTTCTGCTAAACCTGGAAAGGGTCACTCATGATGAAGTTCTAGTGGAAAATATTATTACCAATTTACAAACCATTGATTCTCCCCAAATAGCGACCATTCTCAAACACATTTTCCCCTTAGTAAGCCCCTCACTTCAGGTAAAAATCATTCAAGCCTTCCAAAAACTCAGCCTGATTGAGCACTCTTTTCTTCAACCTCTAATTAAACACAAAAATCTGGCTCTCCGCAAAGAAGCCATTCGAGTCCTGGTGCAAAATCCTCAATCTCGGGAAAAAATTCTCCAGGAATTACTCCTCGTTCCTTCTCCTTTCGGATTGAGAAATAGATTCCTCCGGGCTAATATTCAAATCATAACTGAAATTGGTGTCCCTGAAGCCCAACCCTATCTTCAGGAACTCAGCCAAAGAAAATTTTTCTGGAATAAAAAACTCCGAGAAGAAGCCCATCAGGCTCTGGAAAGGTTGACCCATGGAATCTAAAGAACAACTTTTATTGGCTTTGATCAACACCATTCAAACCGCCAAAATTTACTCGCCCAGCCACCCTCAATTCGCCGAATCTATTAATTCTCTTTGGGAAACATTAACTCGTTATCTTCAGGAAAAGAACGAAATTATCTTGGGGGTGGTGGGACAAGAACTTTGTCTAGAAGACCAGATCTTCTTTGAGCTCAGTGAAAAAGCTCAATCATTTGTCCATTTTTTAAAAGAGCGGGGGATTGAAAAAATCATCTTTTCTCTCGGCTTACAACTTGAAGAACTCCAAAAATTCATTGAGTTCCTGCTTGATCCCCAGACAAAAACCGGCTTGGATATCGCCCGCCAATTAAAGCTTCTCGGCTTAGAACACATTGGTGTCGGCAAACTTCAAGCGGCCTCTGAAACAGCCCTCTCTCTCATCGAAAAAAAAGCCAAATTTATTCCTCAATATTTTTCTGCCCTCCAGCTGGTCAACTCCATTATTGAAAAAATAATGATTAAAGAGGAACTGGAAGTTGTTGACCTTCAGTTCGCAGCTTTAACTCTTTTAGAAAGTTTTTCCGGGAGTTACCTTGACTTAATCTCTCTAGCGAAACACCAAGAGAAAACTCCTGCCCGGACTTTGCATGTGCTCAATGTGGCTGTCTTAAGCATGTATGTTGGCTCCCAAATTGGCTGGCCTAAAAAAGTCTTAATCGATTTGGGCGTGGGAGCTCTCTTCCACGATTTGGGAACTCTTTTAGAAAAACAGCGGGCAGAAAAGAAACCCAGCCTCCTTGCCTCTCTACCGGCTGAACTTCGGTCCGCTTACTACGGGGCCCGCCCTCTCTTAAATTACGTTCAAGAATTAGGTGAAATTCCTTTGGTTATCGCCTTCGAAAGCCATCTTCCTTATAACTTCGAACCCCTCATTAACAAGAAATATCATCTGCGCCGGCCTCATCAAATTTCTCAAGTGGTGGCTTTATGCGATGCTTATGACGAGCTTTTCCATCTCCAACTCACTCAAAAAAAATTCTCTCCTGATAAAATCATTAAATCTCTTCGCCAAGACAAAGAGAAAAAATACGAACCTCAACTGCTAGAGAGATTCATCCAAATTATGGGCTATTGGCCCTTGGGGTGTCAGGTAAAATTATCCACAGGGTGGATAGCTCAAGTAAAAAAGATCAATCCCTCTGCCCCAGAGAAGCCTTCTGTCCAAGTCATCAATCCACCCGAGAAAGCAGGACTTATTGATTTGGCTGCCACAGAAGAAATCACCATTAAACAGGCGCTTCATCCTGCCCGCCAAGTTAGCCAGCCACCTAGCTAATAATCCTTCTGGCTTCCTTCAAGAGCTTTTTGGCTAACCCAGTCACTGGGTGAGCTTTTTTCTCTAATTAACGTTTTATTTTCTTATAAGGGGGTCTGGTCAACTTTTTCGGCGGATTCCGTCTTAATTCTTCCAAAATGACTTCAATTGCCTTCTCCAGCTGAGGGTCATGACCTTGGGCTACCTCGGCTGGCCACTGCTCCACTTCTATATCTGGAGGGACTCCTTCGTTTTCCACCACCCAACCTTCTTCTGTCCAAATAGCCAAATTGGGAGCCGTGACATAACCTCCATCCATTAACACAGGAAATCCTAGAATACCTACCAGACCTCCCCAAGTTCTCTTGCCGATTAATTTACCTAGCTTCAATTGGCGAAACATCCAAGGTAAAAGGTCGCCACCACTGCCCGCTGACTCATTGATCAGCATTACTTTGGGTCCCTGAATGGAGGCACTAGGAGTTTTTAAGTCAGCTCCGTAACGCATGGCCCACATACAGAGAAAGGGACGGCGGAGAATGTCAATATAGTAATCAGCTACCTGCCCTCCGCCATTAAAGCGTTCATCAACAATAATGGCCTCCTTATGAGATTGGGGAAAGAAATAACGCTTAAAATAAGTGTGGCCCAGGGTAGTAGTGTTGGGCACGTAGACATAGGCGACCCGACCGTTGGTGGCTTTATCCACTTTTCTGATATTAGCCTCCACCCAATCTCTGTTTCTTAAAGCATATTCACTAGCTATCGGGACTACCTTGACCGTCCGGGACTGAGTACCATCAGGATTGGGCCCTACAGTTATTTCAACAATCTTACCAGCTGTATTCTCGAAATATTTGTAGAGGTTATCCGGAGGCACAACTTCCCGGCCATTAACCGCCAGGAGATATTCCCCGGCTTGAACATCAACTCCAGGCTCAGTCAAAGGAGAACGCAATTCGGGGTTCCAATTTAGACCCCCATAGACTTTTTTGAAGCGGTAACGGCCGTGGGCTATTTCATAATCAGCTCCCAGTAAACCTCCCGGAATCCTTTCGGCTCGAGCCAACGTATCCCCTCCGGCTACTCGATGGTGCCCCACTCCCAATTCGCTGCACATCCACTGGATCACCCGATTCAAATCAGCTCGACAAGCCAGATGCTCGAGAAAAACTTCATATTTTTTCTTCATCTGGGGCCAATCAATGCCGTGCATAAAGGGGTCATAAAAATAATCCCGGTTGATCCGCCAGGCTTCATAAAAAATCTGCCGCCATTCAGCCTGAGGCTCAATGCGGACCTTTATCGAAGCCGTATTCAACTTCCCTTCACCTACTCTAAACTTCTTACCAGCCTCCACAATACCCCATTGATTCCGGGCCATATAAAGAATTTTTTTCCCGTTAGCCGAAATAATGAACCCTCTTATATTTTCAGCCAACACTTGGTCCTGCCGCTTTTTCAGATTAAAATAATGTAATTTGGTTCCGGGCTGATAAGGACCTCGGGCCGTGGCCGGAGCTTCTAAATAATAAATCTGACCCTCACCCCCGACTCTCAAATTAAAATAATTCCCTACAGGTAAAGGCAAGGCAAGAATACGGTGATTCAAACCGGCAAAGTCAATTCTGACCGCTCCTTTATTTTTACTGGAAGTGGTTTTGGCCGAACTAGGTTTTTCTTTTTTATCTTTCTTCTCTTTTTGAGCCAAAGGTTCTTCATCACTTTCCTTGGCTAGAGGAGAAGGCACATCTTTGGCTAAAACTGCCAGATAAATCGCCTTAGTCATTCGCATGTCTGCGTTGGACATAGCAAACCAATGTTTCACTGGGCCGGCATCAGTGGAAGCAAAAAAGTAGAGATACTTACCACTTGGGTCAAAAACCGGTTCACTTACCTCACTCAGGCCGTCGGTGATAGGATAAGACTTGTCTTCTTCCAAAGAGTAAACATAGACTTTCTGAATATAGGCTTTGGTGTTAAGAGTATAAGCAATCCAGCGGGAATCTGGTGACCAGACTCCTCTTATAGTTTTCAGACCGGCTGGGCCATATAAATATTCCGAGGCAATCTTTTTGACCCGGCCGGTGGCCAGATCAATCCAGAACAAACTCCAGGAATTGTCGGTAAAAGTAATCTTCTGACTATCAGGAGACCAGACAGGGGAATCATAAAAACCGGCCCCGGGTAAAGCAAATGATTGGGGTGAACCCTGGCCCTTCTGGTCAATCACATAAAGCTTATATTCCCCGGAAGCATCAGAGAAATAAGCGATTTTAGAACCATCTGGTGACCAGACTGGAAAGCGATCATGCGCTCCTGGGGAATTGGTTAAATTGCGAAAATCACCTTTTTTAGCTGGAACAGTAATAATTTCACCCCGAAAACCAAAGACCGCTCTGGCTCCGGAAGGAGACAGGTCACCACTGCGGATATATTTCTCGCCCTGGACATAGCGGGGACGAAGTTCTAATAAATCCGCCGCTACACCAATGGTCAATCGTTCCGCTTTTCTCGTGTCTGGATTAAAAAGAAATAGGTGACCGGCTCTTTCAAAAACAATCCGTCCGGCTCCAGCCGAAGCACTAAGTACCGGAAAATCATCATAATGAGTCAATTGGGTAATCTTCCCGGTGGTGGTTTCATAGACAAAAAGATTGAATTCGCCAGCTCGATCGGAACGGAAGTAAATCTTATCGCCAACCCACATAGGATCGGTATCGTTGCAGCGACCTTCGGGCTGAGGAATTTTTTCCACTGAGAGATCGCTTAAGCGAATTATCCAAATGGTGGAAACTGTACCTCCTCGATAATGTTTCCACTGATGAAACGCTTCCCGTAAAGGCACGTAAGCTATTTTCTGTCCGTCCGGTGAAAAAGTAGCTTTGAAAACATAAGGCAGAGGCAGCTCTTCGGGCATTCCTCCCGAGAGAGGGACAGCAAATAATTTATTATGAGCTCTGGTAAATGAATTCCTGGTAGAAATAAAGATAACTTTCTGACCGTCTGGAGTAAAACCACGGACTATATCTGCTCCGGGATGCCAGGTTAAACGGCGGGGAAGGCCACCTTCAGCCGGAACCAGATACACATCAACGTTCCCATCATATTCACCGCTGAAAGCTACCCAGCGTCCATCCGGTGAAAACACCGGCACTGATTCAATTCCGGGATGGGAAGTCAAACGGCGAACATTGTGGCCTTGCCAATCACATATCCAAAGGTCATTGGCGTAAACAAAAGCAATTTTTCCTTGAGTAATAGTTGGTTGAGCCATCATCTTGGTATCATGAACGTTAATCCCAGCCAGGGGCAGCACCAATAACACAATTAAACCGAAACAACTAAATATCCATCGCCCACGCTGTTTCATGAGTTAACCTCCTTTTTTATTACCTGGATAGTCAGACCAGGTCTTATATTTTTATATTTTTATTTTTGCCTGATTATATTTGGTTAAAATCTCCTTCATCGCTATATCATCTACAGGTTTGGTTAATATCCCCAGCGGCTGAAGAGATCGGAGGCGAGTTTCAATGGTTTCATCTGTATATCCAGTCAAAAAGACAATAGCCACTTGATGTTTCTCCTTCAGCTGCTCAGCTACAGTTAAACCATCAACCTCTCCTGGAAGACCAATATCCAGCAAAATAATATCAGGGGAAGTCCTTTCAGCTACCTTTAAGGCCTCTTCTCCCGAATAGACCAGGCCACAGACTTCATAACCCATTTCTTTAACTAAACTGGCTATATCTAAAGCCACAATACTTTCGTCTTCGACTATTAAAATTTTAAATTTCACGCTACTCCTTTAAAAAAAATAAAAAACACCAAAATATTACCCCTCCTTCTAATAAAACTTAATTAAATAAAAAAATAAAATAATTTACCTCACTCTAATCTTAAGGGAAACTCTCCCTTTGATAACCAGCCACTCTGGCTCCTTATAGTTATTCTTTTATTTTTTTTTCTGGCCAATCAGCAAATAACAACCTTACCCCTGAAAAGTGAGCTGATTGGCGGAATCATTCTGATTTAACTTCACTAAACCTCGGCAATTGCCTCTATTTCAACTTTAACATCCTTGGGAAGGCGGGCCACCTGAACCGCGGCTCGAGCCGGATAAGGGGGCCGGAAAAATTCAGCATAAACGGCATTCATCCGGGCAAAATCATTCATATCTTGAAGGAAAACGGTACATTTAACCACCTTATCCAATGAACTGCCAGCTGCTTCTAAAACAGCTTTCAAATTGGTCAAAACCTGACGGGTTTGCTTTTCTATATCACCTGCCACTAATTCTCCGGTTTGAGGGTCGATGGCAATCTGGCCTGAAGCAAAAACTAGCCCTTGAGTAACAATCGCTTGAGAATAAGGGCCAATCGCCTCCGGGGCCTTTTTGGTTTTGACTTCTTGTTTCATTTCAATCAACTCCTTTTTTTTGTTCAAGCCGAAAATATTTCCGAAAAAGGTCGCCAGAGAGAGAAACGTCAGAAAAAAACGTCTCGTCATCTTGAACTTCCTTGACAACTAATTTAACAAAATAAATTTCACGAGTAAAGAACTTGGTTTCCTCCTTAGTCCCCAGTTGCCCCCAGAGAAATTTTTTTCTAAAATAAAAGCCCATGCCTCTTTATGAATATCTCTGTGAGTCTTGCCGTCAGAAGTTTGAACTCCTGGTCCAGCCGGGGCAGGAAAACGATCTGACCTGTCCTCACTGCCAAGGCAAGAAACTAAAAAAACTCTGGTCATCTTTTGGCATTGGGGGTAACAGCAACCGCTTACAAACTAGCTCCAGCGCCTGTCAGAGCTGCACTAGTAAATCATGTAGTACTTGTAAATCATGAGTTTTTTCTAGGGAGAGTTCTTCCGCCAATTTCAGCTTATTGGTCAGCTTAATTAAAAACTAAATAATCTAATCATGGGCTTAAATCCACTCAGCCTTTCCCCTTAAACCAGCTTCATTCCCAACGGACCACACCTCTCTCCCTTGACTTCTTCCAGGTATTAATCGTTTAATAATTAATCCATGCAGAAAGAATTTCGTTTAGGCATAGACACGGGCGGCACTTTTACCGACTTCGTCCTTTTCCACCGAGGGAAGCTAAGCACCCTAAAACTTCCCAGCACTCCTCACAACCCAGCCGCAGCTATTTTAGAAGGAATTAAAACCCTCAATCTCGACCCCCAACAAATTATCCTTATCCACGGAACTACTGTGGCTACCAATGCCCTTTTGGAAAGAAAAGGAGGCCGGATAGCTCTGGTCACCACTCAAGGTTTTGAAGATATAATTTTTATTGGTCGCCAGACCAGAAAAAAACTTTATAGCTTGATACCCGAGGAAAGAGACCCTTTGCTTCCTCCGCGGCTTTGCTTCGGTCTGGCAGAGAGAATTCTGGCCGGAGGCCACATAGAAAAAGCTCTAGAAGAAAAAGACATCTATCCTCTTGTCAACCGGTTGAAAAAGAGCAAAATCGAAGCGGTAGCCATTTGTTTTCTCCATGCCTATATCAATCCTGTCCACGAACAGCTGGTGGCCCACCATCTCCGGAAAGCCGGGTTCTTGGTCTCTGTCTCCCATGAAATTCTCCCCGAATACCGAGAATACGAGCGTACGGCTCTGACAGGGCTAAATGCCTATCTTATGCCGGTTATGGACCGCTATTTAACTTATCTCGAAGAAAATTTGAGCGGAGCCAAAATCTGGATAATGCAGTCTAATGAAGGTTTCATTTCTCCTCAAACCGTCAGACGAGAACCCATCCGGACAGCCCTCTCAGGGCCAGCTGCTGGAGTGGTGGCGGCCGACCAATTGGGTCAAATTTTGGGGCTTGACCAAATTATTACCTTCGATATGGGCGGCACCTCCACCGACGTTTCTCTTATTGACGGTCACATAACTCGCACTACAGAAACAGTTATCGGGGACTTTCCTCTCCGGATTCCTATGATTGATATTCATACTATTGGCGCCGGCGGAGGCTCCCTGGCTTATCTCGATCAGGGGCAGGCTCTGCGAGTCGGCCCTCAAAGTGCCGGAGCTTACCCTGGACCAGCCTGCTACGGACATTCACTCCAGCCCACAGTTACCGATGCTAACCTAATCTGTGGTCGCTTGGTTCCCGATTACTTTCTGGGTGGGCGCCTCAAGATTTATCCCGAAAAAAGCCGGGCTAGTCTCGCTCCACTAGCCCGGCAGATGAATAAATCCATTGAAGAAACTGCCGAAGGAATTATTCGGGTAGCTAATGCTAACATGGAAAAAGCCATCCGGGTCATTTCCATCGAAAGAGGTTACGACCTCAGAAAATTTACCCTTTTCTCCTTTGGAGGAGCTGGCGGCCTCCACGCAGCCGAAATGGCCGTTCATTTAAACATCGCCCGAGTGGTTATCCCTAACCTTGCCGGAGTCTTTTCGGCTCTGGGCCTCCTTCTCGCCGAGGCAGTCAAAGATTTCTCTCTCTCCTATCTTACTCGACTCGAGGATGTTTCTCCCGCTGAATTAAGCGCTCAGTTCAAAAAATTAAAGGAAAAAGCCCTCCAGGAGATGCAACGGGAAGGATTCACTACCAGCAAAATCAAACTTTTTCCTTCCTTAGATATGCGCTATTACGGTCAATCTTATGAAATTGAGATACCCTATTCATCTAGGTCGGAATTGGCCCGGATTTTCCACCAACAACATCACCGTCTTTATGCTTACCATCATCCAGAGCAACCGATCGAAATTGTTAATCTCAAAGTAAAAGCTGTCGGCACATTTCCCCGGTTAAAGCTCAAGCCCTACCCTCCATCTAGTAAATCCCCCGAAGAAGCCCGGGTGGGTCAACAGCTTCTCTATTATCGAGGACAATACCAAAAAGTACCAATCTACCGTCAGTCTTACCTTAGCCCAGGCATGATTATTCAGGGACCAGCCTTAATATCCGCTGTAGAATCCACCACTTTCGTGCCACCCGTCTATCAGGCTTCGGTGGATCAATATCTCAATCTTGTCCTTGAGCGGAGAGACTAAAAATGAAGATTGACCCTATCGAATTAGAATTATTTAAAAATAAATTTATTTCTATTTCAGAAGAAATGGGGGCTGTTTTGGGCAGAACAGCTCTCTCGCCGAATATCAAGGAGAGGAAAGATTATTCCTGTGCCCTTTTTACCCGCACCGGCGAAACATTTGCTCAAGGTTCCCACATTCCTGTTCACCTGGGAGCTATGCCCCTCTCGGTTCAAGCCGCTCTCCAATCGATGGACTTCAATGAGGGTGATTTGGTCATTCTCAATGATCCCTACCGGGGAGGAACTCATTTGCCTGATATCACCTGTATTTCTCCTCTCTTTCATCAAGGGAAATTAATTTTTTTCGTGGCTAACCGGGCTCACCACGCTGATATTGGCGGAATAACGCCTGGTTCTATGCCCCTCGCTACTGAAATTTACCAAGAAGGAATAATCCTCCCCCCAGTGAAACTTATCCGCCAGGGAAAATTGGATAAGGCCCTGCTTTCTCTTATCTTGGCCAATGTCCGCACTCCAGAAGAAAGAAAGGGTGACCTGTTGGCCCAGATGGCAGCCAATGAAAAGGGTCTCCAGCGTCTTCAAGAAATTATTGCTGAATACGGCCCAGACAAAGTCAATTTTTATGCAGATGCCTTGCAAGACTATACCGAAAAATTCCTCCGCCAGACAATTGCCCGTATTCCGAACGGGACTTATAGTTTTACTGATTTTATGGATGATGACGGCCTAGAGCCTCAACCCGTCAAGATCGCTGTTACTATAACTATTAAGCAAGACCGGGCCATTGTTGACTTTAGCCACTCTTCTCCCCAAGTAACAGGTAACATCAATGCCAACCTAGCGGTGACTACTTCCGCTGTACTTTATGTCTTCCGTTCTTTAGTGGAAGAGGACATTCCTTTTAATACGGGCTTAATGCGTCCTTTAGAAATTATTGCTCCCCAAGGCTCGGTACTCAACGCCACCTTTCCTTCGGCTACCGCTGGCGGTAATGTCGAAACTTCTCAACGGATTGTGGATGTCCTCCTGGGAGCTCTGGCCCAAGCTATTCCTGAAAAGATACCAGCCGCTAGTTCTGGCACCATGAATAATATTGCTTTCGGCGGCTTTGACCCTTCTCTAGGCCGAAGGTACGCCTATTATGAAACCATTGGCGGAGGCATGGGAGCCGCTCAGGGTCGAGCCGGGTTAAGTGGCGTCCATACCCACATGACTAACTCGCTCAACACTCCCATCGAAGCTCTGGAAAATTACCTCCCTCTCAAAATAACCGAATATCGATTACGGCCTCGCTCCGGAGGCCAAGGTCGTTGGCGGGGAGGCAATGGGCTGATTCGAGAATATGAATTCACTACTCCGGTCCAGTTGACCATTATCTCTGAGAGACGCAAATTTGCTCCTTATGGTCTTCAGGGTGGGCGGCCAGGCCGGCGAGGTAGGAATATCCTTATTCGGGGGAAAAGAAGGTTGACCTTGGGCTCTAAAGTTAATTTAAAAATTTATCCCGGGGACAAACTTCGCCTGGAAACACCGGGAGGGGGAGGCTATGGCCAGCCGAAAGAAAAAAAATAGAAAAGGTCTCTTCGGTCCTGGGTTTTTGGTTACAGCAGCTTTTATTGGGCCTGGAACTGTAACCACTTGTTCGCTGGCTGGGGCTCAATTCGGCTATACTCTTCTCTATACTCTCCTTTTCGCCATCCTGGCCACTATTCTTCTCAAAGAAATGACCGGCCGGCTCAGTCTGGGTTCAGGCCATGATCTAGCTCAAGCTCTTCGTGAATTTCCCCAACATAATTTCACTCGCTGGTTTTTCATCATCCTTACCATTTCTTCTATTACTTTGGGGTGTGCAGCTTACGAGGCCGGCAATATCGTCGGGGGAGCACTCGGCTTGAAAATGATCACCCCTCTCCCGCAAAAAATTTGGGTAATTATCATTTCTTTAGCCGCCTTTTGGATTCTCAGCCGGAAAAAATATCAACTGATTGAGACTATTTTGATTTCCCTGGTATTTATCATGAGTATCTCTTTTATCTTAACTCTGGTCCTCATTAAACCGAATTTCAACCATATCTGGCGTGGCTATTGGCCCTCGATTCCGGAAGGTTCTTTACCTATCATCCTAGCTCTCATCGGGACCACTATTGTTCCCTATAATCTCTTCCTCCACTCGGCTGCTGTCCGCAAAAAATGGTCTTCCCCCGCTGACTTAAGCCGGGTTAAGCGAGACCTCATAGTGTCCATAGGTTTGGGTGGACTTATCTCCTCAGCTATTGTTATCACTTCCGCCGCCGCTTTTTTCGACCGCGGACTGCCCCTGGAAAGCGGGGCTCAAATGGCCTGGCAACTTAAGCCTCTTTTTGGCTCTTTCGCTCAAATTATGTTCGGTTTGGGCTTTTTCGCAGCCGGAATGACTTCTGCCATTACCGCTCCCTACGCGGCTGCCTTCGCCTCGACTGGAGTATTAGGATTAGATCCAGTTAAAAAACCAGGCTCCTTTAAAGCCGTCTGGATGATAGTTCTAGGCACGGGTTTGATAGTTTCTCTTTTCAACTTAGAACCCATCGGCGTTATCGTCTTCGCTCAAATGGCCAACGGCCTCATCCTCCCGGTAGCCACTATTACTCTCTTGGTGGTGCTTAATCAAGCTCGTTATATGAAAAGCTTAAAAAACAACCTCTTCCAGAATATAGTGGGAGGTTTAATTGCCTTGCTGGTGACAATTCTGGGTTTGTGGAATATTATCCGGCTTTTTATTAAAAAATGATGATTCCTAAGCAGAACTTATCTCAATCCAGAGCCCAATCAACCGCGCTCCGGGCATGAATGGCGGTAGTATCAAATAAGGGCAAAGAGCTGTGTTCGGGCTTGATGAGAAGAGGAATCTCGGTACAACCTAGAATTATTCCTTGAGCTCCGGCTGACTTTAAATCATTAATAATTCGGATGAAATTAAGACGAGATTTCTCCTTTATCTCCCCCATTACCAATTCATTAAAAATCACCTGATGGACTAAATCCCGCTGTTCAACTGGCGGCACAACAACCTCAATTTGGTGTTTCTCTTTTAATCTCCGGCGATAAAATTCTTCCTCCATAGTGAATTTTGTCCCTAGGAGTCCCACACGATGGCAATTGGCTTCTTTTATGGCCGCTGCTGTGGCATCCACAATATGCAGCAAGGGAATAGAAATAGCTTCTTCTACTGCCGGGGCAACTTTGTGCATCGTATTGGTTGCAATTAAAATAAAATCAGCTCCGGCCTTTTCCAGCCTCTGGGCAGCTTCACTGAGAAGAACCCCCATCTCTTCCCAGCGGCCCTGATGTTGGAGAGATTCAATTTCAGCAAAATCAAAAGAATAAAGCAGAATTTTAGCAGAATGAAAACCTCCCAAGCGGGATTTTACTTCTTCATTAATTAAGCGATAATACTCCAAAGTGGATTCCCAACTCATGCCACCCAAAATACCAATGGTTTTCATCTCGGCCTCCATTTTTTCTCTGGTCTTCTTAGGCATTCTACCACAGTCAATAAGTTAGACCAAACTCTCTCCAAAAAATCCACGTGAATCAAAAGTGATTTTTATCTCAATTCCATCTCTGAAAGAAACCGCCATTAGAATTTTTCTTGGATAAAACCAAGCCCGGCCCAAGGCTAAACCCATTGATTTTTTCTTTTCTCCTTTTATTTCTGAGCTAGGGGACTCCCTTTGGCTTCCCTAGATAAGGCAGCTCATTTAGTCCAGAGATAAATTATTTTAACCAAAAAGTTGGACAAAAAATTAGGCTGTAAATTTCTTTCGAAAAGTTAAAGTGGGCCTAAATTAACCTTTCTCTACCCAGCCAGGTAATTCTCTTCCCCGAGCGCTTAAAAATTAAGCCTAAATACCCCATACACTTTTAAAGAGTATTCTGCTATCTTTATAAGTCAATTAAATCAACCTCAGGGAGTGGAATTATATGAATATCCAACCTTTTGCTCTGGAAAGGCTTCTTTCCGTTTGGGAAAATCGGGTCGAGATTAATCTCTCAGAAAGTGGTCTTCAGCCTCTCTCACCTTCTGAGTTTCTCGCTCCTTCTACCTGGGAGAAAATGTTTCATCTGCCTTTAGGTTATGCTCAAGCTAACGGTTTGGATGAACTTCGCCAGACTATATCATCCCTTTACCCTGGAACCTCCCCAGAAAATATTTTAGTGACCAATGGTTCTTCAGAAGCTAATTTCGTTCTGGCCTGGAGTTTGCTTGAACCCGGTGATGAAATAATAATAATGATGCCGAACTATCTTCAAATCTGGGGAATTGCCCGGACTCTTCAAGTCACAGTTAAAGAATTTTATCTCCAACCCGAAAATAAATGGCGGCCAGATCTGGAAAAGTTAGCCGATTCGATTACTGAGCGGACAAAATTAATTTCTGTCTGTCATCCTAATAACCCCACCGGGATGGTGTTCCAGCCTGAGGAAATGGAGAAAATTATCTCTCTGGCCCAGGCCAACCAAATTTGGCTTCACTCCGATGAAGTTTATCGGGGAGCTGAACTAACCGAGAAGGAAACTCCCTCCTTTTGGGGAAAATATGAGCGAGTAATCGTGACAGCCGGCCTCTCCAAAGCTTATGGTCTGGCTGGACTGCGTCTTGGGTGGCTAGTGGCCCCGGAAATTATCATCTCCAGGGCCTGGGAAGCGCATGATTACACCTGTATAACTGCTGGTACTCTCAGTAACCATCTGGCTCTCTTGGCCCTTCAACCCGAAATAAGGCCAAAAATCCTGAGTCGGTCGCGGCAAATCCTGCAGAGGAACCTGCAAATCCTAACTTCATGGGTCGAAGAGCACGCGGATGTTTTGGATTTTATCCCTCCCCAAGCCGGCGGCGTAGCTTTCCTTCATTACCATCTCCCTCTTAACTCTACTCAACTGGTTGAGCAATTAAGAGATGAAAAGAGTGTGCTGGTTGTGCCTGGGGAGAGTTTGGGATTAGACAAGTTCTTTCGTCTTGGTTTGGGTGTGGAAACAAGTGTACTTCAAGAAGGTCTGCAAAGAATCGGTGAATTTATCCGCCACAGGAAAAACACACGTAGTCAAGATTGAATCAATCATTTACAAAAGATGAGGCGTAAAAATGAAACAATCACTTAAAATCATTATTTCCTCTCTCCTTCTGATTTTAATAGCCTCTCCTCTCTCTAGCCAGCGGCCTTCTCATCGAGTGTCGGTTTTTAACATAGAAGTTCCCCTGCGTGTTTTTCGCGGCGATAAATTTATTGATAATCTGACCAAAGACGATTTTGAACTTTATGATAATGGGATTAAGCAAAAAATCGAAGCCCTCTATCTTATCCGGAAAACTACCATCGACAAGCAAGAAGGGTCAACTGCTTTCCATCCCCGAGTAGCCCGCCACTTTGTGCTTTTCTTCGAGGTTCACGAGTACTTGCCTAAACTGGCTGAAGCCGTCAAGTTCTTCTTTGAAAAGGTTTTTCAACCCGGTGACTCATTAATAGTCATCACTCCTCTTAAAACGTACCGGATAAAACCAACTGCTTCCCATCGCCTTTCCCCAGAAAAATTGGCCAGTCAACTCATTAATCATTTAAAGAAAGATATCAAAATAGGTTCATCTGAATACCGAACTATTCTCCGGGACTTGGAAGAATCTCTAAGAGGTGGTATTGATGAGACTACTTTGCCTCTCTTTAAACAACATCTCCAAAAACTAGAAGATCTCCGGCAGGTTGACGAAGACAGCCTGCTCCGTTTTGCTGAATTCCTGAAAAAAAAGGAAGGACAGAAATATGTTTTCCTTTTTTATCAAAAGGAAAGAATTCCTCAAATAACCCCTCAACAATTAAATCAACTCACTTCTGTCAATCAGGATAAACCCAATATTATTTTCCAAATAATGGAATTGTTCGAATTCTACCGCCGGGAGATTGCCTTTAATATCAATCGAGTTAAACAACATTACGCCGACTCTTCCATCTCTATTCATTTCCTTTTTCTAACCAAAGTCCCCTCACCCGATCTAGAAGTAACCACGATGCGGCCTTCTGGTTTGGTGATGAATGAACAATCGGAAGATATCTTTAGTGCTTTCCGGGAAATAGCTCAAGCCACTGGGGGTCTAGTAACTAGCTCAGCTAATGCTTCGGCTGCCTTTCAGCAGGTGATTAAAGCCGCTGAAAATTACTATCTCCTTTACTACACCCCCAACAATTATAAGCCCGACGGCTCCTTTCATCGCTTGAAAGTCAAAGTGAAAAAACCCCATCTTCGGGTCATTCATCGGGCGGGGTACTTCGCTGATTAAGAAAATTTAGCCCAAAAAAAACTCCCGAAGAGCCGCCACCACATATTCCTGATGTGACTCAGGCAACTCGGGATAAATCGGTAAAGCCAAGACTTCGGCACTGGCTTGTTCAGCCTGAGGAAAGTCTCCTTTTTGATAACCAAGATAACGAAAACAAGGCTGGAGATGGAGAGGAATTGGATAATAAACTGCTGTCTGAATCCCTTTTTCCAGCAAAAATTCACGGAGCTCATCTCGTTGTTTAACCCGAATGACATACTGATGATAAGTATGATAATTTTTCACTCCTTTGGTCTTATAAACCGCGGGAGGTGTCTTCACAAATTCCTCTATCAAACCCATTTCTTGAAAAAGGCGTTCATAATTTTCCGCCCGCGCCTGCCTCTGACTAATCCATTCCGGTAGATATTTAAGTTTCACTCTGAGCACAGCTGCCTGAAGCTCATCCAAGCGGAAATTTCCTCCTACTCGAAGATGAAGATATTTCTGATGAGCCCCATGATTCCGGAGAGAAATTATTTTTTCCCGAAGACCTAAATCACTGGTGAGGACCATCCCCCCATCTCCTGCTCCACCTAAATTTTTAGAAGGAAAAAAGGAGAGAATTCCTAGTTCTCCGCCAGAACCAGCGCGCAAAAATTGCTTCGAGTGCGGATATTCTGCCCCAATAGCCTGAGCGGCATCTTCAATCACTTTTAAATCATACTCCTGGGCCAGCTCCAGCAATGGTTTCATTTCCACCATTTGCCCAAAGAGATGGACGGGGATAATAGCCTTTATTTTGGCTTTATTGATTTCTCGGGAGAGCTTCTCAGCAAGCTGAGTCACATCCAGGTTAAAACTTAAAGGTTCAATATCCACAAAAATAATTTTCAGACCCAAGCGGGCTGGGGCTCCAGCCGTGGCGATAAAAGTAAAAGGGGTGGTCACGACGGCTGCCCCGGCCTCTAAATCCAAAGCCATCAGAGAAACTAAGAGCGCATCAGTTCCTGAAGAAACACCGATAGCAAATTGGACCTGACAGTATTCAGCTATTTCTTCCTCTAATTGCCGGCCTTCTTCTCCTAGAATAAACTGCTGGGACTCAAAAATCTTTTTTAATTTTTCTTCAATTTCTTCTCTAATTAACCGATACTGAGGTTTCAAATCAAGAAAAGGCACTTCCATTAATTTTTCCTTTCTTGGGTAATAATGAAGCTATTACCGCCGAAGCAAATTTATCTTACTTATTTTAACACCTTTTTCAATTTTTTCTTTTCGATGATGAGTTTCCCTTGATAAGTAATATAATTAAGTAAAATCAGCACACGTTCTTGATCACTTAACTCCTTTTTAAATATGCCTCTCAATCCTTTGAAAGGCCCCTCCATTACTTCAATCTCATCTTCCAATTGAGGTTCCTGACCATACTTATTCAACTCAATAAGACCGTTGATTTCCCTGGCTTTGATTTCATGAATCACTTTCTCTTCAATGGGAATTGGCCCCTCCGAATTACCGACAACTCTCTTGACCCCCCGGGTATAACGAATCAACCGATATTGATGAGGATAATCAAAATAAACAAACTCATAACCGGGAAAAAACGGCTTGATCTGACCTTCATGACAATATTTTGGATTGTAAACTGGAATAGAAGCCTCGATAAAAATTTTCTCCACTTGAAATTCCTTTTTCGGTTTAGTATTAACAACAAACCAGCTCTTCATCCTCCCCCCATTAATGAGAAAACTTAGTCTTGGATAAGCTTCAAGTGACGATAAAAATCCGGTCGCCGATCGGGAAGAAAAAAACGCCGAGCGGTGGCTTCTTTCACCTGAGATAAATCACATTCTACTAGAAGAATAAAGTCCTCTCCTTCTGGGGCTCGAGCGACCACTTGACCAGCTGGATCAACCACGAAAGAACCCCCAGCAAAATTTAGAAGTTCTTCCTGACCCACTCGATTCACCAGGGCCGCAAAATAACCATTTTGAAAAGCGGCTACTTGAATTTCAGCTTCAAATATTCCTGGAGCCCATTCGCCGACTGCCCCCGCTTGGGGGATGACTACTAATTCCGCTTGCTGAAGAGCCAGAGCTCGCATATACTCAGGGAAATGGCGATCATAACAAATAGCTACGCCCAATCGCCCTACAGCTGTCGAAAAAACCAGTTGGTCTCTATTCCCAGGATGATAATAGCCCTTTTCCCAGAAACCAAGTCCCTCCATGATATGGATCATTCTCACCACCCCTAAAATCCGACCATCGGCATCAATTACCGGTGAAGTATCATAGGTCTGAGACCCTTCTCTTTCAAATAGATTAATTACCGTGACTACTCCATATTCTTTAGCTAACTGGGTAAAAACATCGGTGGTTGGTCCAGGAATAGATTCGGCTTCTTGGAGATAAGGAGAACTATCTTGGAATTGAGGCCAGAAATAAGAAAGACCCAGCTCAGCAAAGGCAATTACTCGGGCACCAGCCTCAGCAGCCTGTCGAAAAGCCTCTACCCCACGGCGGAGATTATCAGCTTTATCTCTAACCGCATGTTGTTGGATAAGGGCTATTTTCACTCTTTCCCCCTTGACCTGTCTTTTAAGAGAGGACAATATAACGCTTTCTCTTGGAAATGTAAATAAATTAATTGACCTTCCTCTTGGCTACCTCTTTGAGCCCTCTCCTTCACTCCTGAGGCGCACCGGCTACAGGACTAAAAGAAAGAATTTTTAGATAAAATTAACCAAGAAATGGAGATAAGATTAATGTTGTATCAATCGCTCTACCAAGGAGAGATAAATTTTGCCCAGTATATCAAAAATCTGGTTTTTCATCTTCAGCAAATGGAGTCAGTAGCCAATAAAGATATTAAGAAATAAAAAATTTGGTTAGTCAAAAGTGAAAGGTGAAAGCTAAACCCCGACTTTACGCTTCCAATTTTTCTACTTTTCTAATTTTTGGTCTCAAAAAGTATTCTTATTGACCCCACTTTTTCTGATGGGAAGTGATCCAACAACCCGTAGAGCATTTAGAAAAAAATTAGACAAGAGAAAAAAACCAGGAGGCAGAACTTACAGAGGACCCTTCTGACCGAGGGCTTTATCTAAAAAACTCTTTAATTCGTATTCAGCAAAAGGCTTATTCAAATAGCCATAATTTTTGATTTTGTTCATTCTTTGTAAAGACTGCAAATCACTGTAGGCAGAAATGTAAATAATGGGAATTTTCCAACGTTGATAAATAATTTCTGCCGCTTTTATCCCATCTATCTTGCCCTTTAATTTTATATCCATCAAGATAACATCCGGAGAATATTTCCGGGCGGCCTCAATGGATTCTTCCCCGGAAGAGACAATTTGAATCACTGAACACCCCAATTGCTCCAAGGTACATTGTAAATCCAGAGCCACAATGGTCTCGTCTTCGACAATAAGTACCCGGGGTGAACTAAAGGAACGGCGCTTGATTTTAGCAAAACTCATCTTAAGTAGACCTATCCTTTTTTGATTTCACTAATTTTGTCGGAGAAAAAAGGGAAAAATTGAATTTTTTACTGTTTTCTTTTCACCAAAAGCTATTCCTGATAAAAAATTCCCCTTTTTCGGCCCTTAAGACTTTATTTCCCCCCTCAATAAAATTGGTAGCGGGGGCTGGATTTGAACCAGCGACCTCCGGGTTATGAGCCCGACGAGCTACCAGACTGCTCTACCCCGCGCTACCGTTTAATAATTATAACAAATTAATAACAGATGTCAATTGACTCAGGCCAGTCATTCAGGCTAGTTAAAATTTTCTCTAAAGAGAATAAATGTCTCTAGTTCTCATCTTGGAAAAAATTTTCTCTTTTAATTTGCTGCTTTAGCTAACCCCGGAAAGTCTAGTCCTGCCCTCTCTGCGAATAAAGGGAGATAAATTTAAATTTAGGGTCGGATCTTTGCCCTTCTCTTTTGTTTAGATAAGATGATCTTAATCAAGTTAGCTAAAATGAGGGCAGATCTTTAGCTTTCTCCTTTGATTAGAACTTATTAATTAAATTAATTAAATCAATTCACAAAAATTATTTATTTTTTACTTCCTTTTGTTGCCCTTGGACTCCTAGGGGAAAATAAAGATTGTCCCCCAATGGATTGACCGACCAGAAATTCTGGCTTTTTGTAAGGCTGTTCAAAGGCAGTGGGTTTGATTACCTCCGCAACTAACATAGATTTCTCTTCGGTCTTAGAGGATGAACTCACCAATTTAACCCAAAATATTAATTTAACTCAAAAAAAATCTTGACATACCTTTGGAGCAAAAAATATAATGGGAAACTCAAAAAATGGGTTTATTCCTTTTTATCCTGCTCGCTTTAATTGCTATTATTTTTTCTCTCGGTTTAATCTTCTTCAGAAATCAAGTTTACAACGCTCTTTGCCTTATTGTCACCCTCTCCTCTTTGGGCGGTATTTTTGCCCTTCTCGAGGCACCCTTCATTGCTGTCGTGCAGATAATTATTTATGCCGGCGCCATCATGGTCCTTTTCATTTTTGTGATTATGACCATTAATCTCAAACAGGGCTGGCCGCCGGAAAAGAGAAAATGGCCGGTTCGTCTGGCTGTGGTTATCGGGTTTATCCTCTTTCTAGAGCTGCTTTGGGCTATTCTCAAGTTCAAAGGAGTAGTCTCGCCTTTACCCGCCCAGCCGGGCACGCCTGAGAATTTAGGCGAACTTCTTTTTTCCACTTTTATTTATCCCTTCGAAATCACCTCTGTACTCATCGTAGCGGCCCTGGTGGGAGCCGTGGTTTTGGGGAAAAAAAGGGACCAGGAATGATTCCTTTAAATTTAGTGTTTATTTTAAGTTTAATTCTCTTTGCTATCGGATTGATTGCCTTTTTTGTAAAGCGGGATTTGATCACTATGTTTATGGCGGTTGAACTGATGCTCAATGCCGCCAACCTAACTTTTATTGGTTTCGCCCAAGCTTTCGCCTCCCTGGAAGGCCAAATAATTGTTTTCTTTGTCATCACTGTGGCTGCGGCCGAAGCAGCCATTGGCTTGGCCATTGTTATGCTTATCTTCCGCCAGAAAAAAACTATCAAAACCGAAGATTTAAATTTGATGAAAGGGTAAGATGGTCGAATACTTCTGGCTCATTCCTTTTTTTCCGGCTCTAAGTGTAATTTTATTCCTTCTGTTCGGCCGGCTCATGCCCAAAAAATATGTCTCTTGGCAAGCCTGCTTCTCAGTTTTTCTCTCTTTCGTTTTATCTCTTCTTGCTTTTATTCATCTCCTTCAACTCCCCAGTTCCAGCTTCCCCTTGATTAAAAAACTCTTCACCTGGATTTCCTCGGGTAACTTCCAGGTTGACCTGGCCTTTCAACTCGACCCCCTCTCCTCGATCATGGCCTTGGTAGTCACCGGGGTAGGCTTCCTTATTCATGTCTACTCTGTTGGCTACATGGCCGAAGACAGAAGCTACACCCGTTATTTCACTTACCTCAATCTGTTCACCTTCGCTATGCTTCTCCTGGTGATGGCCTCAAACATTGTCCTTATGTTCGTGGGTTGGGAGGGAGTCGGTCTCTGTTCTTATCTATTAATCGGGTTCTGGTTTGAAAAACATTCAGCCGCCACTGCCGGCAAAAAGGCTTTTATTGTCAACCGGATTGGGGATGCGGCTTTTCTCCTGGGAATCTTCCTGGTTTTCTTTCATTTAGGTACCGGCGAATTCAGAATCATCAATCAAGCCTTTAGCCATCATGAGGTGGCTCTGCCTCTAGCTACTCTAATGGCTATCCTCTTTTTCGTGGGGGCCACCGGCAAATCCGCCCAAATTCCTCTCTATGTTTGGCTGCCGGATGCTATGGAAGGCCCCACCCCTGTCTCAGCTTTAATTCACGCCGCCACCATGGTCACTGCTGGCGTCTACATGGTCTCCCGCCTGAATCCCCTCTATTCCTTTACTCCAACCGCGGCTCAAATTGTGGCCCTTATCGGAGCGGTCACGGCCGTTTTCGCCGCCACGATTGCTCTCACCCAAAATGATATTAAAAGAGTCCTGGCTTACTCGACTATCTCTCAGATAGGTTATATGTTTATGGGTTGTGGCGTAGGTGCTTACGCTGCCGGGATGTTCCACCTAGTGACTCACGCCTTCTTTAAAAGCCTTCTCTTTTTGGCCGCCGGCAGTGTCATGCATGCTCTTTCGGGTGAATTGAATATGCAAAAAATGGGCGGGCTTAAAAAATATCTACCTATTACCTATCCGACTTTTTTAATTGGCGCCATCGCCATTTCCGGCATCCCCTTCTTTTCAGGATTTTTCTCCAAAGATGCTATTCTGACCAGCGCCTTCGCCCAGGGTAACTATTTAGTCTGGACCCTGGGTATTTTCGGCGCAGTGTTAACGGCTTTTTACATGTTCCGGTTAATCTTTTTAACCTTCCACGGTCAAGAGCGGATGTCCGAAGAAGTTAAAAAACATATCCATGAATCCCCCCCAGTCATGACCATTCCTTTAATGATTCTGGCTTTTCTCTCCATTGTTGGCGGTTATATCGGACTCCCAGTTGTCCTAGGGAAAGATGTCAACTGGTTCTTCCGTTTCCTTTCCCCGATCATAGCTCATCATGAAGAAGCGCATCTGAGTTTGAGCACCGAGTGGTTGCTTATTCTAACCTCGACAGTCGTGGCCTTAACCGGCATTTTCATCGCTTACATCTTTTATATTAAAAAACCATCTTTACCTCATAACCTGGTTGCCCGTTTTCCCGGTCCTTATCGCATCTTAGTCAATAAGTACTATGTGGATGAGGCTTACAATACTCTTTTTGTCCAATCGACAATTAAGGGTTCGGAATTGGTCTATCAGCATTTCGACCTGAAAGTTATCGACGGAGCGGTAAACGGCACAGCCTCTACCGCGGGTTTCTTGGGCAAAATTCTTAGTCTTCTCCAGACCGGTTTGATTAAAGATTATGCTTTGGCCATTATTCTAGGCGCTGTAATTTTACTGGGATATTTATTGTTTTAAAATGAGTGGACAAATTTTAAGCATCTTAACCTTCCTGCCCTTAGTTGGTGCCTTGTTAATTATCTTTCTCCCTCGGGAAAGAAAACAATTATTATTCCTAACCGCCTTGATTTTTACGCTGCTTAATTTTTTCCTTTCCTTAATTCTCTATTTCCGCTTCGATGAGAGCACGGGCTTACCGCAATTTGTGGAAAAATCAGCTTGGCTGGGGAGAGGCATTAATTACCATCTGGGAGTTGATGGCATAAGTCTGTTTCTGGTGATTTTAACCACTTTCCTGATGCCCATCGCCGTGCTTTCCTCCTGGAACTATATTCAAAAGCGCCATAAAGAATATCTCTTTTTTCTCCTGCTGTTGGAAACGGGCATCATCGGTGTTTTTGTCTCCTTAAATCTTTTTCTTTTTTATGTCTTCTGGGAAGCTATGCTTATCCCGATGTATTTCCTGATCGGTGTCTGGGGAGGCCCTCGCCGGATTTACGCCACCGTCAAATTCGTCCTTTTTACTATGTTTGGCAGCCTGTTAATGCTGGTGGCTATTTTTATGCTTTACTCTCTTCATCTCAAGGCTACAGGCACAGCTTCATTTGAAATCTTCGATATGTATAAAATCGTCTTAAATCCCCAGCTTCAAATATGGCTGTTCTTGGCCTTTGCTCTGGCTTTTGCCATTAAAGTCCCCATGTTTCCCTTCCATACCTGGCTCCCTGATGCTCATGTCGAAGCACCCACAGCTGGGTCAGTCATCCTGGCGGCCGTCCTTTTAAAAATGGGGACTTATGGTTTTCTCCGCTTTGCCCTGCCGCTTTTTCCCCAGGCAGTAGTCAAATTTATTCCCTTGCTTTCTGTGCTGGCTATCATCGGCATCATTTATGGAGGCCTGATGGCTCTCATTCAAAAAGATGTTAAATCTCTGGTGGCCTATTCCAGTGTCAGCCATATGGGCCTGATCATGCTGGCCGTTTTTGCTCTCAATCAGACTTCGATTGAGGGAGCCATTTATCAAATGCTTAACCACGGCTTAAGCACCGGCGCTCTCTTCTTGTGTGTGGGCATTCTTTATGAGCGAGCCCATACCCGACTCATTAAAGACTACGGGGGAGTCAGCCGACAAATGCCTATCTTCGCCGCCTTTTTCCTTGTCTGTGTTTTATCTTCAGTAGGGTTACCAGGACTAAATGGCTTTATTGGCGAAATTCTCTGTCTTTATGGTGTTTTTCAATCCAATTCTCTGTACGCCATCTTGGCGGTAAGCACCGTTATTTTAGCCGCTGGTTACCTCCTCTGGATGTTCCAGCGAGTCATGCAGGGACCGATAACCCAGAAAAAAATAAAAACTTTCCCTGACCTAAATCTGCGAGAAATCCTCTACCTAACACCAATTGTCATTATGATGGTCTGGATGGGGGTCTATCCACGAACCTTTCTAGCTAAAATGAAACCTTCAGTCGAATTACTCCTGACTCAGATTGAAAAACATGAAGGCTATTTTCAACGACCAGACCTTATCTCTGCCACTTCAAAACAATTTGTGGTCAAAATGTTGCCGGCCGAGAAGGCTTCTGAAGAAACCCAGGAGGCAAAGCAGCCATGACCATTCTCCGACCTCTACTACCCTTGTTGACTATCGTCGGAGCCGCCCTGGTAGTTATCCTGCTGGAGGTATTTTTCCGACGTTCTAACCGAAATTATTTGGGATATTTGAGTTTAATAGCCCTCATTGCTTGCGGTTTTTTTAACTCCCGGCTCTGGAATCAAAATTTAACTTCTTTTCATAATTTCCTAATTTTTGACAATTTAGCCGTAGCTTTTCACTATATCTTTCTGGTGGCCACAGCCTTAGTTATTTTAATCTCCCTCAAGTACATCGAATTCCAGGAAATGAACTTTGGGGAATATTACGGGCTGCTTCTTTTTGCTCTCTCTGGCCTGTTGATTATGGTTTCTTCTTATGATTTAATCGTCATCTTTCTCGGCCTAGAAGTGCTGTCCACCTCCAGCTATGCTCTGGCCGGATTGAAAATTCGTGATCAGAAATCTTCAGAAGCAGCGGCTAAATATTTCCTCCTGGGGAGTTTTGCTTCCGCCCTGCTAGTGCTGGGTCTGGCTTTTCTTTTCGGCTTTGCCCACACCACCCAAATCCACGGAATTATTCAAGGATTTAAAGCCGATTCTCCTTCACTGGTCCTAGGTTGGGTGGGTCTGGGATTACTCCTGGTGGGTTTCGGTTTTAAGATTGCCATTGTGCCTTTTCATATGTGGACGCCTGATGTTTATGAAGGCTCACCAACTCCTATCACCGCCTTTTTCTCCATCGGCCCTAAAGCTGTGGGCTTTGCCGTGCTTATTCGGGTCTTTTACCTCTTTTGGCCAACCGCCTTTAACCGGACCACCATTTTCTGGGCTCTCTGGGTCCTAGCCGTCGCTACTATGGTCGTGGCTAATCTGGTGGCCCTTCGGCAAACCAACATTAAGCGTCTTCTCGCTTATTCCAGCATCGCCCACGCCGGTTATCTACTAGTGGCCATCCTCGCCCAGGATTATGGTAGCCTGCTTTTTTATTTAGCTGTGTATCTTTTTATGAACATTGGTGCTTTTGCCGCAGTGATTGCCCTCAGCCGGGAGAGACAAGAATATCTCCAGTTGGAAGACTTTAAAGGTATAGGTTTCCAATACCCCTGGATTGGGGCTATGATGACCATCTTCTTAATCTCTCTGGCTGGTTTTCCTCCCACAGGGGGCTTCTTAGCTAAATTCTATGTTTTTGCCTCAGCTGTCCAACGAGGATTAACTTCCTTAGTCATTATCGCTGTCTTAGCCAGCCTTATCTCAGTTTATTACTATCTCCGAGTTGTGGTGTATATGTATATGCGCGAACCTACTTCAGCCGTGATCATTCGAAGCGACAATCCAGCTCTTTATTTAGTTCTTTTTCTTTGTCTCTATGGAGTCCTTCAACTGGGGCTTTTCCCAGGAAATATCCTTATCTGGATCCGCCAAGCAGTGGCTTCTCTTCCCACTCTCCTTAGCCTTTTACCTTAATTGAGCCACATCATCTTCTTTTCCTCCCCCGAATTAAAATATTTTCTCAATTGATTATCCTCTAAGCTTCTCCTTCCAGCTGAATTAGGGAAAGCTCCACCTCTTCCCAAAAACAGTCTGGCCAACCCCTAGGCCTAATTGAAGGAAGAAGAAGAAGAAGAAGAAGAAGAAGAAGAAGAAAGAAAAAGAAAAGGCTGGAGCAGGACGTAAGCCGAATTCTGTTCCTGCCCGAGGGCAGGGGCGGTTATTTATCTCGCCCCTTGATTACTCAAGGGGTCAAGCGGCCTACCCGCCCCCTGAGACGAGCTATCTCTTCGGGGGCCGATTTGGCCTTGCTCCGGATGGGGTTTGCCCTGCCTCTGGTGTCACCACCAGAGCGGTGAGCTCTTACCTCACCCTTTCACCCTTGCTCCGTGAGTGGGTCTTGACCACACCCACAGGGCGGTCTACTCTCTGTGGCACTTTCCTCCGATTGCTCGGAGTCGCTGTTAGCGACCATCCTGCTCTGTGGAGTTCGGACTTTCCTCCCCACCGTCAGCCTTGGGCTCCGGTGGAGCAACCGCCTCGCCTACTCCAGCCTTTATCTTAATATGATATTGTTCCAGCTTTTTGTAAAGATTACTCCGTGGAGTTCCAATAGCTCGAGCTGTTCGACTAATATTCCACTCATTCTCTTCCAGCTTAGCCAAAATGAACATCTTCTCAGCAACTTCCCGAAATTCTTTAAGTGACTTAACCTGACTTATTTCCGGCAGAAAAACTTCCTCATCTTGCCGAATGTGTTCGGGCAAATCTCTTTTTTCTATTATATCCCCTTCAGTCATGATAAGCAATCGTTCCACCACATTCTTTAACTCCCGGACATTGCCTTTCCACGGATATCTCATCATGACTTCAAGCGCTTCGGGAGAAAATTTCTTGGGTTTAAAATTATTCTCCTCGGCGTAGAGACGAATAAAATAATCAATCAATAAAGGAATATCTTCTTTGTGTTCCCGAAGAGGCGGCGCTTGTAAAGGCACTACATTCAAACGAAAATAAAGGTCCTCCCGGAAACGCCCTGCTTTTATTTCTTGAGATAAATCTTTGTTGGTGGCCGCGATGACTCGAACATCTACTTTCTGAATCTTGGTTGAGCCGACTTTCTGCACTTCACCTTCTTCCAAGACCCGTAGAACTTTAGCTTGGGTCTTCAGACTCATATCTCCCACCTCATCAAGAAAAATAGTTCCGCCGTCAGCCAGTTCAAATTTGCCCAGTTTTTTTTCCGTGGCCCCAGTGAAAGCTCCCTTAACATGGCCAAAAAGTTCACTTTCAATTAACTCCTCAGGAATAGCGGCACAATTAACTTGAACAAAAGGCCTCTGAGCCCGATGGCTGTGTTGATGAATCGCCCGGGCAATCAATTCTTTCCCTGTACCGCTCTCTCCCTGAATAAGCACAGTTGAATTAGTTGGAGCAATTCTCTTGATTTGGTCCCACAATTTCTTCATTAAGGGATGTCGCCCAACTAGCTCATAGCGTTTGGCTGCTTTTTGACTTAAATCAATATATTCTCTTTTTAAACGTTTATGGTCCAGAGCATTGCGAATAGCCAGTAGAATTCTTTCCCGGTGGAGAGGCTTTTCTAAGAAATCGTAGGCGCCCAGTTTGGTGGCCTCAACCGCTGATTGAATCGTGCCATGGCCTGAAATCATAATCACTTCCGGCCGGTAGGGCCTTTCTTGTAATTCGGCCAGCACTTCCAAGCCATCTTTGCCGGGCAGTCGAATATCCAAAAGAATCAAATCCAAACCTACAATCTCATCACTTTTCTCCAAGGCTTCTTCTCCAGAAGAAGCCTCGTAAACCTCAAAATTCTCGTATTCCAAAACCATACGAAGTGTTTTTCTGATGTTCTCTTCATCATCAACAATCAAAATCTTTGCTTGAGGTAATTTTTTCATATCTCCCTTCTGATTATAAAGATTATAAAGACTGCTTTTTGATTTTAACATAATTTCACTGAGGGGAAAAAGGTAATTCAATAAGCTGGAGATTCAAGGTTAAGAAATCAAGACTGGTGATCCTGGAAAAGCCAAAACATCAAAACAGCGGCCTTAACTAAAAGGGGCTGGATAACAACTTTCGGATCAAATAAAAATCTTCCAGGAAAATTTTGGCCTTGCCCAAAACAATCTCAAATTAAGCCAACTTTTCTCCTCCAAATTAAGCCACTAAAAAATTATCCTCCCCCACTGCTCCGGAGACTGAAGCCGATAAAAATTACAGCTTTACCTTAAAGTCCCTTACCTTTCTAAGAAAGAATGACTTTCTTGTAATTAATTTAATTTATTAGGGAAATTTTGGGTTAAGTAATAACCGCTTGTCGGTTGGTTTTTTTTTCGGTAATATTAAAAAGAAATCAGAGGTGGCTGATTATGATGTCGATCAGATTTCCTGATTATTAAACCGTTCGGGGTTTCCATCATCGGCCACATAAAAATGAAGCATTAAGCAATTTTCTATGTGGAAGCCAATTGTCTTAATCCTCCTGGTGATTCTAATTGGTACTATCGGCTATCACCTCATTGAAAACTTGGCTTTCCTCGATTCTCTTTATATGACCATCATCACCATTACCACGGTGGGTTTCCGGGAAGTTAAAGAACCTCTAACCCCTGGAGGACAAATCTTTACTATCTTCATCATCCTCGGTGGAGTGGGCACAGCTATCTTCGCCTTAACAAAGATCGGCGAAGCCGTTTATGAAGGAGGCTTCCATCAATATTTTCGGAGAAAAAAAATGCAAAAAGACATCCAGAATTTAAAGGATCATTATATAATTTGCGGCCATGGCCGCATGGGGAAAATTGTCCGCGAAAGACTAGAGGAAGAAAATCTGCCCTATGTAGTTATTGAAAAAAATGAAGAATCCCTAAAAGACTTGGCTAACCAAAACAACTGTCTTTATATTCTGGGTGACGCCACTCAAGAAGAAGTCCTCCTTAAAGCCAAAGTAAAAAAAGCTAAGGCTTTGGCCGCTCTTCTACCCAGTGATGCGAATAATCTCTACCTGAGTTTCACCGCCAAACTCCTTAATCCATCTATTTTTGTTCTCTCTAAAGCCTTAGATGAAGAAGGTGAGAAAAAAATTCTCCAAATAGGAGCCAACCGTGTAGTTAATCCTTATAAACTTAGTGGTTTAAAGATCGCCCAAGGATTAATCCGACCAACTTTAGTTGACTTTATGGACCTGATTATTCGCCGAAAAGAATTATCTCTTTATATGGATGAATTTGTGGTTAGCAAAAAAGCCCGGATTAACAATAAAACAATTGTCGAATGCGATTTAAGGAAGAAAGCGAATGTAATTGTCGTGGCCATCAAAAAACCCGGCCAAGATATTGTCTTTAATCCCGATCCTGGAACAAAGATCCACCCCGGCGACACCCTGTTGGTCATGGGGGATACCCAATCAATCGACCTTTTCCAAAAAAATTATCTTAATCCGGAACATAATGATTAAATCCTCAAATCATAATCAATTGTTTTTCTTGTTAGTTGTGAGTGGCGTTTTAACCCTTCTTTCTCTCTCTTCAATTAAGCCTACTTCAGCCCCGACCCAATCCGAGAAATTCACTTTGGAAAATGGGTTGCAGGTAGCTCTCCTCCAGCAAAACCACCTACCTTTAATTCATCTCGTGCTGGGCTTCAATGTAGGTTCTAAAAATGAAACCAGGGAAACTTCTGGATTAACGCATCTCTTAGAGCATTACCTCCTTTTCCGCAATCCCCATCGACTCAACGGGAAAAATCTGAGTTTAGCTATTCGAGAAAAAGGCGGCTATTATAACGCTCACACCGGCCGGGATTTAATGCTTATTGAAATCACCCTCCCGGCGGGTAATTACTTGTTCGCTCTAAAGTGTCTTAAAGCCTTGGCTTTCGAGTTAACCTTTGACCCGGCCTCCTTGGAAAAAGAAAAACAGGTTATCCTAGAAGAAATCAGTTTTATCCAAGACGACCCTCTCCGCTACGGAACTTCCCTTACTTTCCAACATCTCTTTCCTTCCCATCCTTACAGCCAGCCTATTTATGGAACGCCAGAAAGCCTGGCTCAAATAACTGTAGAAAAAATAACTGCCTTTTACCAGCGTTTTTTTTGCCCGCAAAATGCAGCTTTAGCTGTAGTTGGCCCAATCGATCTCAACTGGAGTCAAGAAAAAATAACTCAAATATTTTCATCCCTCAGTAATGCTCACTTTTCGCCGCCTTCTCTTGCCCCTGCCCCTCCCTTGAAGGAAAAAATCGAGGTCAGCCATAGCTTGGATGTCAATCAGGCTTATCTTTTTTTGGGATTTTCAGCTCCCGATTTCAACCATCCTGACCAATATGCCATTGACGTTCTGACTGAAATTCTCGGGCGCGGTCTTAATCCGCTCCTCAATCAGGTTCTCCGGGGACGTCGAGAATTAGCCTATACAGTTACGATGACCTATACCTCACTTTATTACGGCGGGGCTATGATTATCACCCTCACTCTCGACCCTAAAAATACTAAAAGAGCTGAACGAGAGACAATCCGGTTTCTAAAAACACTTCGCCGCCAGAATTTCTCCCCAGATGACTATTACGGTGAAGCTCAACTCTTTGTTTTTGATTTCCTTCAGCAGGCAAAGAATCAAATTTGCTTTCGCACTTATCAAGCTCAGGAAAACGGCTTAACTCTGGCCAGAGCTTTAGTCCGCTATTACCTCCTCAATCAGCAAAAAGAAAGAGGGAATTATTTAGAGTTAATAAAAAAGATCAGCTCCTCTGATTTACGGGGAGCAGCCGGGAAATATCTAAGCAAGGGCAAATATGTTGTGGTCAGAATTACTCCTTTAAACAAAGAAAAATAAAATGCGCTCTTTAAAAAAACATTTGGCCCTATGGCTCGGATTAAATCTCAGTTGGCTAATAGGCACTGGGAACTGGCTTGCCGCTCAATCTTTTTTTCCCCCTCTCCAAAGACGAGTTTTAAAAAATGGTCTGCCGCTCATTTATCAACAGGATTCTTCTTCTCCCTTAACTATTCTTATTCTAACGATTAAAGGTGGTCGGCGAGGAGAACCTCAGGGTAAAGCTGGCCTGGGCTATTTGACTACTCGTCTTAGTTTAGAAATCACTGATCAAAATAAGCTTAGACAGCTAATGACTCAAGCTTCTCAATTAACTTTCTCCACCCTTCCCGACTACAATCTTATCCGACTCGCTAGTCTTTCACCTCATTTCGCTGAGACTCTCAAACTCATAATTAATCTCATGAGAAAACCTCTTTTCTCCGGACTCCGCATTAACCGAATAAAAAAAAGTATGCTTCGCTCCAAGAAAAGACTGTCCGACCAAGCCTCCAATCTGGCTCGAGAAGAAGCCCACGCCTTTCTCTTCGGTTCCACTGGTTACGGCACTTCCAGTTTCGGCTCAGAGAAAACTCTGAAAAATATCAGCAAAAAAGATATTGAGAAATATTATAAATCTTTTTTCACGGCCGCGAATATGGTAGCTGTGGTCATCTCCGACAAAGACCTGGGGTCATTACTACCCCTTTTAGAAGAACAATTGGGTAAATTTCCTCCGGGAAAACCCCTGGAGTTGACGCCTTTAACCTTCCCTCCCTTGGAAGAACAAGAAAAAAAGCTGACCCGCAAAAGCCAAGAACTGCTTCTCTACCTAGCTTATCGCTTACCTCCTCTCACGCCAAAAATTACCGCCTTCAGTCTTCTCCTGGATAACCTTCTGGGTAAGGGAGTGGCTTCACGTCTTTGGAAATTAAGAGAATATGAAAAATTAGCCTATGATATTCAGTCAGAAGTACATCTTTACCAGGCAGGAGGAATACTGGAGATCTACCTAGAAACATCTCCGAAGAAAAGAGACATCGCCTGGCAGTCTCTGGAAAGGGAAATCGACCATCTGCTGAAGCAACCTTTGAGCGAAGCCGAGTTGGCCATGACAAAAGCTTACACTAAAGCTTCCCTTCTTCGCCAATGCCAAGAGAAAAACTCTCGGGCCACTTATCTCGCGACTTTTGAAGCGACCGGTCTGGGAGCTGAATTTCTTGAAGAATTATTGATCTATTTTGATGAGCTTAACCTTGGCGATTTTAACGCATTCATCCAGAAAGTTCTTTCCCCCGGCAACCGGTTCCGCCTAGAAATTGGCCCCCTCCCTTCTTCTGATTGATTCCCATTGGGAAAGCCTCCCTTTTTCCAAGAGAGAAAGTCTCTTTATTTGAGATTATTTGGATTAATAAATAATCAAGAATAACCAGAAATTTGAAATTTGTTCATATTTGGGGTCAGAAACTTCACCTTTTACCTTTGACCTGAATTTAGGGAAAGCTGACCGAAGTAATTTTTGGTTTGCTTGAAATTTGTTCTTCTTCCCCTTTCTTGTTGACTATTTTAGGGGATAAAGCGAAGCCCCTAATGGAGGGAATGTGTTTCGAGAGCAGCCCATGGGGGAAGGCACAAAAAGTTTTTTCTCAAAAGTGAATATGAAGACTTGCTCCCCCTCGATGACGATAGAGGTTAGTTGATTTGTGAAAAGTGAAGACCTGGCTTCACTTTCCATATGGGTGATTTTTTTCCCAACTAAAGGCAATTTTCCTCGCGCAGGATAAAAGCCCAGAAGAAAAGAAAACGCTGCTAACTCACCTCGCTAATTATTTGGTGGCTGTCACTGCTTCGACTTCTTCAATTTTTTTGGGGATCGATTTTCCCAGAACTCGGTGGCCATTTTCCGTAATCTGAACATCATCCTCAATCCGGACTCCGCCAAAATCCATATATTCTCTGACCCGATCATAATCAATAAAATCCAGATGTTTCTTTTCTTCGGCCCACTGTTCAATCAAAGCCGGAATAAAGTAAATACCAGGCTCAACAGTTAAAACATAATTGGGCTCTAGTTTTTTAGCCATACGCAGATAGGCCAGACCGAATTGATCACTGCGTTTAACTCTTTCATCATACCCGACGAAATCTTCGCCTAATCCCTCCATATCGTGGACATCCAGGCCAATCATGTGTCCTAAACCATGAGGAAAGAAAAGCGCATGGGCTCCTGCCTCAACCGCTGCCGTGGGCGAGCCCTTCATTAGCCCCAACTCTTTCAATCCCTCGGCAATCACCTGAGCTGCCTGGAGGTGAACATCCCGAAAGTATATTCCCGGCTTCATCATAGCTATCGCCTCTTCCTGAGCTCGGAGGACGATCGAATAAATTTCCCTTTGGCGCGGGGTAAATCGACCTCCAACAGGCACAGTTCGGGTGATGTCAGCCGCATAATGAGCTGGTGATTCTGCTCCCGCATCAATCACCAGAAGTCGATTCTCCACAAGCTCATTACCGTGGTAATGATTATGAAGTATCTGTCCATTAATTGTTAAAATAATGGGAAAAGCCAGGAGACAGCCTGCTTCAGCACAAATTCCTTCCATGCGACCGGCCAAATCTCTCTCATATCTTCCTGGCCGAGCCAAAGCCATCGCCTCCTCATACATGCGATAGGTAATCTCATGAGCTTTCTCCATTTCGGCTATTTCTTCGGGTCCTTTAATCGATCTTAAAGCCACCACAGCTTTTATTAAATCTGTCGAAACATACTTCTGGACAAAAGAGGGGTGAAGACCCAATAATTCACTTAATTTCTGAGTGGTCTCTGCCCGATAAGGAGGCAGAAAATGAATTCGCCGCCCAGCCTTGATAGCCTTGTCGAGAAAAGAAGGCAGTTCAGTTAAAGAATAAGTAGTGTCGATACCCACCTGCCGGCCGCGGTCGCTCAAAGAGGGAAGATCTCCCATCCAGATAATATCTTCCATCGTGACTTCATGACCAAAAAGGACATCCTGACCTTCATCAACATCCACCACCCCCACTAATGAAGGACTATCTAGACCGAAAAAATAAAGAAACGAGCTGTCCTGGCGGAAAGGATACGGATTGGCCGGATAATTCATCGCACTCTCTTCATTACCCAGAAAGAGAGCTATTCCTCCGGGTAATAACTCTTTCAATCTTTGCCTTCTCTGTTGATAAATCTTATCACTAAACATCATGACTCCTTTCTTTTAAAATTAAATCATAATAAATTTTTTCAATAAATTCAGCTAAAAAGACTGATGTTCGGTTCGCTTAATTATTTCATCCTGAAGTTTTTTGGGCAAGTCAACAAAATAATCGCTGTAACCAGCCACCCGAACAATGAGGTCTCGATATTTTTCGGGATGCCGTTGAGCTTCACGCAAGATTTTGGCTGTCACTACATTAAATTGCACATGGTGTCCATCGAGTCTAAAGTAAGTTCTGATGAGCTTAGCCAGTTTGTCCAGCCCTTCATCTTCAGCCAATAAAGAAGGAGTAAATTTCTGATTAAGCAAGGTGCCTCCGGTTCTCAAATGATCAATCTTGGCCGCTGATTTGATCACAGCCGTGGGGCCATGACGGTCAGCTCCCTGAACCGGCGATATTCCCTCAGAAAGAGGCTCGCCAGCTCGTCGTCCATCGGGTGTCGCCTGACACACCTGTCCGAAGTAAATATGCACGGTGGTGGGTAAAAGATTAATACGATGGGCCCCTCCGCGAGTATTGGGACGACCGTCCACCGCCCGAAAATAGGACTCGAAAACCTGTCGAGTTATCGAATCTGCATAATCATCATCATTACCGTATTTAGGTGTCTTATTAAGAAAACGCTGCCGTAATTCCTCATACCCCTCATAATTATGTTCAAGAGCAGCGAGTAACTCCTTCATCGTGACCAGCTTTTGGTCAAAAACATTGTACTTGATGGAGGCCAGTGAATCAGTTATGGTCCCAATGCCTACTCCTTGAATATAAGAAGTATTATACCGAGCTCCTCCATTATGATAGTCTCGACCGCGTTGTAAGCAATCATCGATAAAGAGGGAGAGAAAGGGGGCTGGTAGATAATGGGCATAAAGTCTCTCGATAATATTATTTCCCTTTATTTTAATCTCAACAAAATAATTCAATTGCCGCTCAAAAGCTTGATAAAGATCATCAAACGTCCGCCAGCTAGTAGGATCTCCTGTGGATAAACCAATCTTCCGACCAGTTCGAGGATCAAGCCCATTGTTCAGAGTTATCTCCAGCACTTTGGTCAGATTAAAATAGCCGGTTAATATATAGGCTTCTTTTCCAAAGGCCCCGGCTTCCACACAACCACTGGCTCCACCTAGACGGGCGTCTTCCAAGCTTTTACCTTGACGGACCAATTCCTGAATAATAGCATCGGTATTAAACACCGAGGGCTGACCAAAACCAGTCCGGATAATTTTTAAGGCTCTTTTCAGAAAAGCATCTGGTGTTTTTTGACTGATTTGGACCATTGAACTAGGCTGCACTAGCCTCATCTCCTCAACCACATCCAGTATCAGAAATGAGAGTTCGTTCACCGCATCTGAACCATCGACTTTTACTCCTCCTGTATTAATCAAGGCAAAGTCTGTATAAGTGCCGCTCTCTTGGGCAGTTACTCCCACTTTGGGAGGAGCCGGTTGATTATTAAATTTTATCCAGAAAGCTTGAAGAAGTTCCTTAGCTCTTTCCCTAGTTAACTCACCACTGGCCAGTCCCTGCTGATAGAAAGGATAAAGGTGCTGGTCTAATCGACCTGGATTAAAGGAATCCCAAGTATTAAACTCAATAATTACTCCTAAATGAACAAACCAGTAATACTGAAGCGCCTCCCAGAAATTACGAGGAGCCCGGGCGGGAACATGCTCACAAATGGCGGCTATTTGGAGCAACTCCTTCCGTCGTTCAGGATTACTCTCTTGGGCCGCCATTTCCCGAGCCTTTTGGGCATGACGCTGGGCATAAATCATTAGAGCCTCAGCACAAATGGACATCGCTTTTAATTCTTCTCTCTTGGCGTAAGCTTCGGGATCCCGAAGAAAATCCAATCGAGCTATGGTGGCTTCTATCTCTTTTTTAAAATCCAATAATCCTTGGCGATAGATTTTATCTCCCAGCACCGTGTGCCCAGGAGCTCGCTGTTCCATAAATTCTGTAAACACCCCAGCCTCATAAGCAGCCACCCACTCTGGGTCCATTTCTCGAAAAATGATATCCCGAATGGCTCGACCTCGCCAGAAAGGAATTATTTCTTCCTGGTAAAGCCGCCGGGTAGATTCATCGACTCGATAAGGCAATTTTTCTCGGTTATTGAGCACATCCAAGTCCTCCAGAGAATGACAAGTTACTTCGGGATAAGTGGGAGTAGCCTTGGGGGCGGGTCCCCGTTCACCAACAATAAGTTCCCCCTCATCAATAAAGATTTCTTTGTTCTCCAAAATACATTTAAAAGCCAAGGCCCGTTGAACCGGAATAGAATACTGATAAACTGAGGGCTGTCGATAAAATTCAGTTAAAAGTTTAGCTCTCTCGGGGGTAATGTAAGGGCGAATTTGAAGACTCTTGGCTCGCAATTTTTTTATCCGGTCTTTCATGCTTAACCTCCGACTTTGACAGTAAAACCTTCCCTTTCGAGGAGGGTTCTGATCTCCTGAATTCTGGGCGGGGCCGGTGACTCAAATTCTTCCTGAATAACCTTCCCTAGCCGAATTACTTTACTTGTCCAATTTGAATGATAAATTAAGAGATGGACTTCGCTGACCTTCGTCCTGTTCTGTAAAAAATTAACCATATTGAGGATATTTGACTCATCATCATTGACGCCTTTAATTAACGGCACTCGGACAACCACTGGCTGGCCTTTTTGGCTTAACCTGACCAGATTATCCAGAATTACCTTATTGGAAACGCCTGTCCAATGAAGATGTTTCTCTTCATCCATAATCTTTAAGTCATAGTAGAAACAATCAATAAAAGGTAACTCCGGCTCAATGACAGCAAAATCCACGTAACCTGAGGTATCTACAATCGTCGTCCATCCCTGCTTTTTAGCCCCTACCAGTAACTCATGGAGAAAAACAGGTTGAAAAAAAGGTTCGCCACCAGAAAAAGTAACTCCTCCCCCTGATTCTTGAAAAAAAAGACTGTCCTTGCTTAGATCAACCATTAGTTCCTCTAAGCTCACCTCTCGGCCAACCACCTCAATAGCTTCATAAACACAAACCTCCCCACAACGACCACAGCCATCACAAGCAGCCCGGTCAATATTTAATCTGCCTGAAATTTTTTGTAAGGCCTTTTGAGGACACACAGCCACACATTTCTGACACTCAGGAAGACATTTTTCTTCCCGGAAAAAAATTTCCGGAGCCGGATTAATACCTTCAGGATTGTGACACCAAGCACAATGGAGAGGACAGCCTTTTAAAAAAACTGTAGTTCTTATTCCTGGGCCATCATGAAGAGCATAGCGTTTGACATCAAAAATAATACCCTTCATCTAAACTACCGTTCAAAGCTCCTTTCCGCATATATAGAAGCTTGCTTATAGTATTTCTTAATGAACTTCTCTTGGACATCAAATGACCAGTGGACATCACGAATGAAATTAACGGCTTCGGTCTTTTTACCCTGGTCAATCAGTTCCAGTAACTGGGCGTGCTCTTTAATGGAGGTTTCCTCCCATTCTTTCACAAAACCTTCTTGCCGAGGAAAATCATATAGTCTTTTCTTTAAATTAGTCACAATTCGGACAAGCATCTCGTTACCACATTTACTCAGAAAAACATCATGAAATTTTAGATTTTTCTGGTAATAAAGATTGAAATTTCCTTCTTCTATCGCTTCAGCCATTTCTTGATTTAAACGCAACATCCTTTCAACATCTTTTTTCTTCAAGCGCCGGAAAGCAGATAAAAGAGCTTGACTTTCCAAAGAGCCGATAATCTCATAGTAATTCTTGATGTCCTTTAAAGTTAAAGGGTTAACCACCACGCCTCGACGGGGAATGATGGTCACAAAATTTTCCATCTCCAGTTGAAGAAGGGCATCCCTTAAAGGAGTTTTACTTATGCCCAATTTACGGCTGGTCTCTTCCATATTGACGAAAGAGCCCGGTCGTAATTCTCCCTTCTCCATCTGAATCCGGAGATACTCATAAACCTGATCCTTAAGTGACTTAAGATTTAGAATAGACTTTTCTCTCATTGCAAACCACCCTTTCTGTTGTTTAATGTATCAAACACCATTGGGTGGTTCAAGGATTTTTTGTAATTTTTTAATAACATTTTAACTAAAAATAAATTACTAATATATTTTATATCAGATATCATTTCAAAGCAAATTTTTTTCTACATTTTTTGAAAAAAAAATAATTAAAAAATCGTCTGGAGAAAATTCTTGGAATTTTTTAAATCCTAAATAATTCATAAAAAAAGATCTTTTCCTTCGTAAAGTAATGATATATAATACGTTAGAAAAAGAAGGGAGAAAAAACAACCAGAAAAGATTGGACCAATCACCCGCTAAGATTTTTGGCTGTTCTTAGATCAAATTTTTAATTTATGAATAAACCAGGTAAATAAAAGCTAAATTTGAAGAAATTCTTCTAACTGAATTTTCGCTATCCGCCTTTGCCTAAATTAGAATTCTTGGGTCTCCAGATTATCGCTCTTTCTCGACCAATAAATCTTATATTGAATTTTAAAATTCAACCAAGATTAAGACTCCTCTACCCTACTCTATCTGGCTCAATCGCAAGAGTTCTGCCCACTCGGCATCAATCCTTTTCTGGATTTCCTCCAACATCCAGGCGTTTTCTTCTTTAAACAGGTGACGAAATCTTCCTTGAGGCTTCAACCATTCAGTCACCGGCAATTTTTCCTTAGGTTTATAGGTAATTCGATATTTCCCCTGCTCAACTTCATAAAGCGGCCAGGCACAGGTCTCCACCGCCAAACGAGCCAATTTAACTCCTTGTGACTCAGGATATTTCCACTCCGTGGGGCAAGGACAGAGTACATTAAGGAAAGCTGGACCTTCAATAGCAAAGGCCTTTTGGGCTTTCTTAAATAAATCCTGCCAGCGGTGAATACTTCCCTGGGCAACATAAGGAAGGCCATGGGCCGCCATGATTCGGGTGAGATCCTTACGCCATTGGAGTTTCCCGGGAATGGCTCGGCCCGCCGGCGAAGTCGTAGCCGAGGCTCCCAGAGGTGTGGCTGAGGAACGCTGCCCACCTGTATTGGCGTAGGCATTGTTATCATAACAGAGATAGACAATATCATGACCTCTTTCCATAGCTCCGGATAATGACTGGAGTCCGATATCGTAAGTACCCCCATCACCACCAATAGCTAAAAACTTTATTTTTCGGTCAGCGGGAATCTTCCCTCTTCTCTTTAAGGCTTTATACATCGCTTCTACTCCAGCAATAGTGGCCGCCGCATTTTCAAAAGCACTATGAATCCAATTAACTTTCCAGGCTGTGCGGGGAAAGATGGTGGTACAGACTTCCAAGCAACCGGTGGCATTGGCCACCACCAAGGGGTCAGTGGTGGCTCGCAAAACAATTCTTAAAATTATGGGAATTCCGCAGCCCAAACACATCCCATGTCCGGCTGCTAATCTATCTTCTTGTTGGGCCAAATCTTTCAAACGAGCCATAATTTACCTCCTTTAGCCAGCTTACTCGCGCAGGTTCAAATAGCCAAAAGGCTGTTCAACCCGGTTTGTTTCAGCTATCTCCATTAGCTTCCGAGCTACTTCCTGAAAATGTTCTATCTTGATGTCCCGACCTCCCAAGCCATAGACATAATTGACCACGAAAGGCCGTTTCTCGTAAGCAAATAAAGCTGCTTTAACTTCGGTGGCTACGGGTGCAGTTTCAGCCCCTGGAGTGACACACCGATCCAAAACCGCTACTGCTTTTTTATCTTTAAGAACCTCCGCCAGTTCTTTAAAGGGAAAAGGACGGAAAACCCGGAGCTTAAGTAGACCCACAGGCAGGCCTTCTTCTCGGAGACGATCTACAGCCTCTTTGCCTGTGCCAGCGGCCGAACTCAGAACAATTATAGCCACCTCGGCGTCTTCTAACCGATATTCCTCAAAAAAACCATAGGTACGACCAAACTTCTGACCAAATTCCCGGCCAACTTCTAATATAACTTGGGGAGCTTTCTCTATTCCTGCCAATTGACTACGTTTATGCTCAAAATAATAATCAGTAAAATCCAGTGAACCGATAGTAATCTGACGACTGGTATCCAACAAAGAATAATGCGGCTGATATTCACCCAGAAATTCTTTAACTGCGGCGTCATCCTCCACCCAGACCGGCTCCATAGAATGACTGATTATAAAGCCGTCCAGCCCAACCATCACTGGAGTAGCCACTTCAGGATGTTCCGCAATCCGGAAGGCCTGAATAAAGTTATCATAAGCTTCCTGACAATTTTCAGAATAAATCTGAATCCAGCCCGAATCACGAGCCCCCATCATATCAGAATGGTCACCATGAATATTAATCGGCGCACTTAAAGCTCGATTAGCAATGGCAGCGACAATAGGTAAGCGCAGGGCGGCGGCAATATAAAGCATTTCCCACATCAGGGCTAATCCCTGGGAAGCCGTGGCCGTCATAACTCGACCTCCAGCAGCGGCTGCCCCAATACAAACACTCATAGCACTATGTTCACTCTCAGGACAAACGAATTCTCCACTTAAGAGACCGTCAGCTACAAACTGGGCGATTGTCTCGACAATTTTAGTTGAAGGCGTAATGGGATAAGCAGCCATTACGTCTGGATCAACCTGACGGACTGCTTCAGCGATAGCTTCATTACCGCTGAGTATTTTCTTAGTCCTCATTGTCCACCTCCCTCTTGGAGAGCTATTTCTTCTTTAACCATTACGATGGCCTTCTTCTTGGCTGGACATTCTTCAGCACATAAACCGCAGCCGGTACAATAATCATAATTAATTCCTACCACCTCGCCATCCTTAACCTGAATGGCTAAATGGGGGCAATATAACCAACAAAATAAACATTGAATACAGTTCTCCGGAATAAATTCCGGACGCTTCCCGGAGCGCCAAGTGCCGGTTAAATTGCTCACGGAATTTCCCGGATGAACGTTCAAACCTCCTATGGGTAATTCCCGCCAGCTTTCTTTTTTCATCCTTCCTTCACCTCCTCAAAAGCTCGATCAATGGTTTTCATATTCATTTCAACTATTTCTGGTCTCAATTTTTTGCTTAAAGAAACTCTAATTTTCTCCTTGAAAAGATCCAAATCCATGAGATTCGTTATTTTGATCAGAGCAGCGACCATGGGGACATTAGGAATCGGCCGGCCTAATTCAGCTTCAGCAATAGTATAAGCATCCAGGCCAAAGACACGACCATCGGCGATCTTGAGTTTCTTTCTAATAGCCTGGAGATCAAAGACTGTGTTGAATAAATAGAGAGCGTCAGGTTTGGCCCCACTGGTTAAATCGACCATTCCAATCAAGGAGGGATCAGTCACAACCACAATATCTGGTTCATAGACCTGACTATGAATCCTGATAGGCCGACGGCTGATCCGATTAAAGGCCATAATTGGAGCTCCTCGCTTTTCTGCGCCAAATTCAGGAAAAGCCTGAACAAACATCCCCTCAACCGAGGCCACCACATCCGCTAAAGTAGCCGCTGCGGTCACTACCCCTTGGCCGGCTCGACCATGCCATCTTATTTCAATCGTTTCCTTCATTGCACCTCCTTTTAATACGAAAAATGGAGTTGGACTTCTTTAAATTTAATTTAAATTTAAAGAGAGAATTTTTCTTGTTTCACCAAGAATTCTGATTTAATTCCCCTCAAGCTCATAAGGTAAAATAGTAAGACAATTTGTTTTTTATTGCAACGAAAATAAAGGTTTTTTCTAGAGTTCTAGACTCACTTCTTTAAGTCTCTGTTCTCCTCAGGAGAAGATGACTCTTCAGTACTTTTTAGAAGTTGGCTCGGGACGATTTAAAGGCTTTCTTCTAGGACTCATAGTAAGTAAGCCAACTCGCCTCCAGCCAGAGTGAGAGGAGGGTCTTGAAAGAGCTATGGAAAAAATAAATTATTGCGGAGATAATCTACTTCCTGACTGACAAAATTAAAGCCAAAGAGGCTCTCTCTTCCCCAGAAGTCCAAAAATGGCTCTCCTTCAAAAACTCATTTCACTCCCTTGGGTATTCAATTGTTGGACACCACACTTACCTGGAAATTTTATTATCAGCTCATATCCGCTCAGAATATTGGCCACTTTTTTAAGAAGAAACCACCTCGTCAAAACTGAGATTCAACAACAACAATAAACTTCTGGTTACATCTGGGAGAGTTTCTTATAAAATTCATATCTTTCACGGGCCTCTTTGGCGGCCTGAGCAAAGAGTTCTCGGGCAATTTCTGGATGTTGCTGAGCGAGAGAGCGATATCTGATTTCATTTCTAAGGAAATCCTCATAATCAAATTTAGGCTCTCGGGAATCGAGAATAAGAGGATTTTTACCTTCTTTGGCCAAGAGAGGATTATAGCGATAGAGTACCCAGTAACCTGACTCAACGGCTAATTTCTCCTCCTGCTGGGATTTGGCCATATCAATCCCATGATTGATGCAGGGAGAATAAGCGATGATCAAAGAAGGTCCATCATAAGCTTCCGCTTCGATAAAAGCCTTCAAGCACTGGTTGGCATTAGCTCCCATAGCCACACTGGCCACATAAACATAACCATAACTCATGGCCATCAGGCCCAAGTCCTTCTTTTTGGTCCGTTTGCCAGCCGCGGCGAACTTAGCTACTGAACCAGTAGGAGTGGCTTTGGAAGCCTGACCTCCCGTATTGGAATAAACTTCTGTGTCTAAAACCAAGAGATTAACATTACGATTAGTGGCAATAACGTGATCTAAGCCTCCATAGCCAATATCATAGGCCCAACCGTCTCCACCGATACACCAGATGCTTTTATCCACAAGGTAATCCTGTAAATACTGAATTTGGCGAAGAAGAGGCTGGACTGTAGCTTTCTCTTGAGAAAGCCTGGCCGCGAGGATTTCTCGGGCTTGTCGAGCAGCTTGTTTAGCTTCATCATCAGTCCTCTTCCAGAGAGAGAGGCAGCGTTGAAAGGCCTCTTTTAAAGCTTCAGCCAGTTCCAATTCCAAGGCTTCTTCCAGCAATGCTTTCAGTTTGCGACGATTGGCATCTACAGCCAAGCGCATGCCGAAACCATATTCGGCATTGTCTTCAAAAAGAGAATTGGCCCAAGCGGGACCCTGACCCAGCTCATTTTTACAATAAGGAATCGTAGGAAAAGTTCCACCGTAAATTGAGGAACAGCCAGTGGCATTGGCGATAATCATTCGGTCGCCGAAAAGCTGAGTGGCTAATTTAATATAGGGAGTTTCACCGCATCCGCCACAGGCACCACTGAACTCAAAATAGGGCCGGAGAAACTGACTTCCTTTAACTGTGGCTGGATTGACTCCATCGAGAACATCATAGGGCAAGGTTTCAAAGAAAATTTCGTTTTCCCTCTCCCCAGCTTTTCTAGCTTCTTCCAAAGGAATCATTCTTAAGGCTTTTTCCTTGAGCGGACACGACTCCACACAACTAGCACAACCCACACAATCCTCAATAAAGACCTGCAGGCGGTATTGAAGGTTGCGGTCATTGCGGGTGCGCGATTTAACGGTAGTAAAACTCGCCGGCGCATCTTTGAGATCAGCGGGGTCAATCTGTTTAGGCCGAATAGCGGCGTGCGAACAAACCAAAGCACATTGATTACACTGAATACATTTCTCTGGCAACCATTCAGGCACAAAAGGCGCTACTCCTCGTTTCTCTAAACGAGTAGTTCCGGTAGGAATCTGGCCATCGTAAGGCATATGAGAAACAGGTATCGTGTCTCCCTTAAAGCGCATAATCGGCTCAATAATCTGGCGGGCAAAATCATCTGCGTCTTCAGGAAGCAACTGTGGAGGTGAAGCAGATTTGGTGATTTTGTCCGGAATAGGTACCTCTTCCAAAGCTTCTACTGCCCGATCAACTGCGGCCCAGTTTTTCTGAACTATATCTTCTCCTTTGGCCAAAAAAGTCTTTTTAATAGCTTCTTTAATTAACTTAATGGCTTCATCCTCAGGGAGAACGCCCGAAACTTTAAAAAAGGCTGCCTGCATAACCGTATTAATTCTAGTCCCTAGACCAACCTCCTGAGCAATTTTCAAAGCGTCAATATTGTAAACTTTTATTTTCTTCTCAATAATCGTCTTCTGCATATCTTCAGTCAGATTCTCGAAAACTTCCTCAGCTTTCCAAGTAGAATTCAACAGGAAAACCCCGCCTTCGGTAATACCCTCCAGGATATCATAGCGACCAATATAAGAAGATTTGTGAAGAGCCACAAAATCAACGTGATTCAAGAGATATTGGGACTGGATTTTTTCCTTGCCAAAACGGAGATGGGAAATAGTTACCCCACCAGACTTTTTAGAATCGTACTGAAAGTATCCCTGAACATAATAATCTGTATGGTCACCAATTATCTTAATGGAATTTTTACTGGCACCCACTGTTCCATCAGAGCCATATCCCCAGAATTTACAACGGATAACGCCTTTCGGCTCGGCATCAATTTCTGGTCCCAAAGGAATAGAAGTACCGCTAACATCATCCTCAATTCCTACAGTAAAGCCATGCGTACAAGAACCATCCAAATGATCAAAGACTGCTTTAACCATAGTGGGAGTAAATTCCTTGGAAGAAAGGCCATAACGACCGCCGATAATTTTAATCGGTGTCTCCGCCAGGGCGGCGACTACATCCAGATAAAGAGGCTCCCCAATGGCCCCAGGCTCCTTAGTCCGGTCAAGAACAGCTATTTTCTTTACCGTGGCGGGTAAAACCTTCCGAAAAGCCTCGACCGAAAAGGGCCGGAATAAACGAACTTTAACTGCTCCTACCTTTTCTCCTCGGGCAGTTAAATAATTAACTGCTTCCTCAATTGTTTCCACGGCACTCCCCATGGCGATTATGACTTTATCAGCATCGGGAGCTCCAACATAATCAAACAAATGATACTGACGCCCTATCTTCTCCGCTAATTTATCCATATATTCCTGAACTATAGCCGGAGTCCGGGCATAAAAAGGATTAACCGTTTCCCTGCCTTGAAAATAAACATCTGGATTCTCCGCCCCTACTTTTGCTTTGGGTTTATCTGGACGGAGAGCCCTCTCTTTAAATTCTTTAACATATTGCCACTCTGCCAGCTCAGCCATAACTGAATAAGGAACCACATCGACCTTCTGAATTTCATGCGATGTTCGAAAGCCATCAAAAAAGTTTAAAAAGGGAACGCTAGCTTTCAGAGTGGCCAAATGCGAGACAATGGCTAAATCCAAAGTCTCCTGGACTGAACCGGCCGCCATTAAGGCAAAGCCGGTGTTCCGAGCTGACATAACATCGGAATGATCCCCAAAAATAGATAAAGACTGGCAGGCTAACGAGCGAGCCGAGACATGAAAGACTGTCGGCAACATTTCTCCGGCTATCTTATGCATATTGGGCAACATCAACATCAATCCTTGGGAAGCTGTAAAAGTGGTCGTCAGAGCTCCAGCTGACAAACTGCCATGGACAGCTCCAGCAGCCCCTGCTTCTGATTGCATCTCCATAACTTCAACCACCTGCCCAAAAATGTTTTTCCGTCCTTGAGAAGCCCATTCATCAGCTAATTCCCCCATCGGGGAAGAAGGAGTAATGGGATAGATAGCAGCTACCTCACTAAAAGCATAGGCAACATGGGTAGCAGCTGTGTTGCCATCAATAGTTTGGTAATTCTTCTTAATCATTTTTTGACTCCTTTGTGGCCGGGTTGAAGGGTTATAAAAACCGGTCGGAAAAATTAAACTCTTTATTGTACACGTTTGAAATATTTTTGCAAATCCTCTTCGTCGTTCGAAAACGAAAAGGTAGCTCACTTTCTTTAGCGAGAAGGGAAAAGAGATAATGACCCCAGTTCCTCCAGTTTCAGGCCAACTCATCCAAAATATAAATCTAGATAACCAAAAGCTGAAGGCTATTTATGGAGTCAATTTAGAGAACCTGAGCCATAAATCCCAATGAGAGCCATAGGCGCCCCCATTAATGCTGGGCAAAAAGATACAATCATCTTCTAGGACAAAGACCATAAAAATCAGCTTGTCTCGTCCGAATTTAAGCCTGAGGGAATTTTGCAAAAATTACCGTCATCCTTTCCGGCAAGCTAAGTGAAATTGTCAGAGCGTCCAAAGCTCAGAATGCATATAGAAAAATTTTTCCCCCGGCTGAAGGATTTTTTAGGCTGTTTCAGTCTTTTATTTCCAAGCGTCCCTCAATAGCTTTTCTCAGAGTAACCTGATCGGCGTAATCAATATCTGTACCCACGGGCAAGCCCATAGCCAAGCGGGTTACTTTGACTGGAAAAGGTTTTAACTTCCGGGCTAAATAAACAGCCGTAGCTTCACCTTCAGAAGTGGTATTGGTAGCAATGATGACTTCTTCAAATTGACCTTTTTCTACCCTGCGAATTAAGCTATCAATTTTTAACTCATCAGGACCAATTCCCTTGAGAGGAGAAAGAGCTCCCCTTAATACATGATACCTACCTTGATAAACGCCACTTTTCTCAATAGAAGCAATGTTATACGGTTCCTCCACCACACATAAAAGACGATCATCCCGCTGCTCATCCTGACAGTAGGCACAAGGATCAGTGGGACTTAAGTTATGACAAATAGAGCACTCCTTGATGCCTTGTTTAACCTCTTTTATCGCCGCGGCCAAACGATCCAGCTCTTCCTGAGGCCGATTAAATAAATAATAGGCTATTCTCTGGGCGGTCTTCGCCCCAATTGTAGGAATCCTTTTTAATTCTTCAATTAAACGTTCAATAGGATGTTCCCGCTCAGCCATTAGAACAACCCCGGCAAATTGAATCCTGGCCCCAGAGCTTGAAGTTTTTCCGCAATAGTCTCGTTAACCCGAGCCGCGGCCTCTGAATAAGCTGCAATGATTAAATCTTGTAACATCTCTACTTCTTGAGGATTAACCACTTCCGGATCGATTTTCAGTGAAATTATATTCTTATGCCCATCTAACTCCACAGTGACCATCCCACCCCCGCTAGAACCCTCGACCCTCAATTCGGCCAGCTCTTGTTGGAGTTTAGCTTGCATCTCCTGAGCAGCCTTAAGCATCTTTTGAATATTAGGTAAACCTTTCATGGCTATTCTCCCTGATTATTTTTTTCTCTGTCTGGGTTGGCTTTCACCTGGCTTCTTCCCCCTAAAGGTTGAACGGCTAAGACCTGAGCTTTAAACATTTCCATAAATTCCCTGACCTGGGGCTCTTCTAAAGCTTCAGCCAGAAGTTTATCTTTCGCCCGTGACCTACTGGGAGAAGAAGATTCTTTTTCTCCCCGAGCCTCCGATGAAATTTTTTGTTTCCTCACCGGAGACGAAGTCGAAACAGGGGAAGATAATTCAGGTATTTCTGGCGGAGATAAATTGTTAGTCACGCTTTTACTTTTCTGGCTAGACTCATCATTTAAATTTTTTGGGGTTATCTCTCTTTCGCCTTGAGGAAATATCTTCTCTTGGGGCGGAAAAATAGCTTTGTTCTGGAGAGGTGTTTTCTTCAACCCTTGCTCACTCTTAAGGCTTTCCTCAAATTGAGGCGGAGTTGTCTGAGTCTCCTGCTTCCTCTTCCCCAGCTGGTCCACTAATCTGATCTTTTCTTTTTCACCTTCTTGCCTTTTCCCTGCCAAAAATTCTTCCAGAAATACCAATTGATTAAAATGGCACAATTTAATTAAGACTGTCTCTAAATAAATCCGCGGTTGAAAAGAACGTTTCAAAGCTGGTTCTTCTTTAAGTAAAGCATTGAGATAGCGCAACAACTCTTCGACAGACACCCGGGCTGCCTCCTGAAGATATTGCTGATATTCTTCCTCATTTACGGGAATAATATCTTTAAAGTTAGACATGGTTTTGGCTAAAAGCAATTTCCGGAAATGATGAATCAATTGATGATAAAAAGTAACCAGTTCATATCCTGCTTCTACTAATTTATCTACCAGAGAAAAAACCTCTCCTGCAGACCCAGCCAAAATCACCCGAGAGACCTCAAAAAGGAGACTCTGGGGGACAGTACCCAGAAGAATCTTTATATCCTCATCGCTGATATTATCACCCGAAAAAGCAGCCGCTTTATCTAGAATACTTTCGGCATCACGTAGACTGCCTTCAGCGGCTTCAGCAATTAAATAGAG